>CAZXZQ010000337.1:0-2991 GCA_964645215.1 uncultured Rhizobiaceae bacterium
ATGCGCGGACTTTTGAACCATTGTATCACGCGCGTTTATTTTGAAGGCGATGATTTATCTACAGACCCTATTTTGGCACAAGTGCCTGAAGCGCGACGCAACACACTCATTGCCAAACACATTCAACCCAACCATTATCGCTTTGACATTTATATGCAGGGCGAAAATGAAACCGTATTCTTTGACATCTAAGTAGTAAAAAATGACGAAATTTCTTTCCCTTTCAGAAGCAGTTTCAGCCCATGTCCGGTCGGGCGAGACGCTTGCCTTTGAAGGTTTCACACATCTCATTCCGCATGCAGCGGCGCATGAAGTGATCCGCCAAGGCATTCATGACCTCACTCTTATACGCATGACGCCTGATCTGGTTTACGACCAGATGATCGGCATGGGAATTGTGAAAAAAGTTATCTTTTCCTATGCGGGCAATCCGGGTGTCGGTCTTTTGCGCCGCTTGCGAGACTCTATTGAAAATAGCTGGCCGAATAAAATCGAGATTGAGGAACATTCTCACGCAGCCATGGCAAACGCCTATGAGGCGGGCGCTGCAGGCCTGCCATGCGCCGTGTTCCGTGGCTATAAGGGTGCGGAACTGGCAAAAGTGAACCCGAATATCAAATCCATCACCTGCCCTTTCACTGGAGAAAAACTGGCAAGTGTCCCAGCGCTGAAGCCGGACGTAACTTTCATTCATGCGCAGAAAGCAGACCGTAAAGGCAATGTCCTTATTGAAGGCATTGTGGGCGTTCAAAAGGAAGCCGTACTTGCTGCGAAGAAAGCAATTATAACTGTCGAGGAAGTGGTTGATGAACTCGACGCCCATCCGAATGCATGTATTCTGCCACACTGGACCGTCACTGCTGTTTGTGAAGTGGTTGGCGGCGCACATCCTTCCTATACACATGGCATATATGGTCGCGACAATGCGGCCTATCTGGAGTGGGACAAAATTGCTGCTGACCGGGACACATTTAAAGCGTGGATGCAGAAACATGTGCTGGAAGCAAGTGCAGATGATTTTGCAGCCCGCGTAAAAGATTTGAGGAAGTCATCATGAGCGATCAAAATTTCACGCCTGACGAGATGATGACCATTGCAGCGTCACGCGCGCTTACCAATGAGGATGTTTGCTTTGTGGGCATAGGCGCGCCGTCTGCCGCGTGTAATGTCGCGCGCCTTACCCATGCGCCGGACATTACGCTGATCTATGAAAGCGGCACAATTGGAACCAAGCCTGATGTATTACCACTATCTATTGGTGACGGAGAACTCTGCGAAACGGCGCTCTCTACAGTCTCGGTACCAGAAATGTTTAGATACTGGTTGCAAGGCGGACGCGTTACCATTGGCTTTTTAGGTGCGGCACAACTCGACAAATTCGGCAACATCAACACGACCGTGGTTGGTGATTATGAAAGTCCAAAAACGAGACTTCCCGGTGGTGGCGGCGCACCGGAGATCGCATCATCTTCCGGTCAGGTTTACATTACGATGAAGCAATCGCTTCGCGGCATGGTCAACAAAATCGATTTCTATACAAGTTTTGGCCATGGCGATGGCGGTGACCATCGCGAACGGCTTGGCATCTCTACCAAAGGGCCAAGCTTATTGATTACGGATTTGGCAATCTGGAAGCCGGACCATGAAACGAAAGAGTTCACGGTTACGAGCCTCCATCCCGGTGTAACAAAAGAAGATGTGCAAGCGAGCTGTGGATGGGAGGTGCGGTTTTCTGATACACTGGAAGAAACATCACCGCCAAACGCGCTGGAACTTACCACCCTGCGCGACCTTAAGGCCAGAACCAAAGCTGTCCACGAAGGCAAATAGGAAGTAAAGCGAGCCATGTCATATACGCCATTCAATGCGCCCATACTTTCCGGTCTTTTAGGTGACATGGAAATTGCGCGACAGTTCTCTATCGACGCGGATTTCAAAGCCATGCTGAAGTTTGAGGCTGCACTTGCCGAGGCTCAAGCAAATCAGGATATGATCCCGAAGGCAGCGGCAGAAGCAATTGCGAATGCATGTGAAATATTTGAGCCAGACGTTAAGGCGATCAATCAAGCGGTGCCGCGTGACGGTCTGGCCGTGCCGGAATTCATACGGCAATTGCGGTCGGCAGTCGGTGAGGAATATGGCACACACGTTCATTTCGGCAGCACCAGTCAAGATGTTATCGATACGAGCCTTGTGCTTCGTCTGGTGGATGTGATTTCCATTCTGGAAACAAGACTTGAAACCATTGATACAGCACTCGGCAAGCTCTCGGAGCAATTCGGCGAAAACGAACTCATGGGTCGAACCCGAATGCAGGCTGCACTCCCTATTCAGGTTGCAGATCGCATTCGTACTTGGCATGCGTCGCTGCAAGATCACATCGCACGGATAGACGTTTTAAAACCTCAACTTCTCAAGCTGCAATTGGGTGGTCCGGTTGGAACAAACGAAGCATTTGGCGATAAGGCCGATGCGTTGATTGAAACGATGAGCGAAGCTTTAGGGCTCGAAGCGCCTGCCCATTGTTGGCATACAGATCGCAGTACAATCGTCAAGTTTTGTAATTGGCTTTCGCTCGTCACCGGTACGCTTGGCAAGATGGGTATGGATATCTCTCTCATGGCGCAGCAAGGCATTGACGAAATAAAACTCAGCGGCGGCGGCGGGTCATCAGCAATGCCGCATAAACAAAATCCGATCAAATCTGAGGCGCTTGTCACGCTGGCGCGATTTAACGCCAGCCAAGTCGCTGGCATGCATCATACGCTGCTCCATGAACAAGAACGTTCAGGCAGCGCATGGAAGCTTGAATGGATGCTTGTTCCGCAAATGTGTGTCGCCACAGGTGCAGCCACGCGCAACGCTATTGAACTTATTAGCTCAATTGAGCAGATTTAGGTATTTCCATATCAAATCGTCAAAATTCTAAGTTTCTAAGTTTCTAAGTTTCTAAGTTTCTAAGTTTTTGACAAAAATGCATGTTTACATAAG
>CAZXZQ010000338.1:0-2966 GCA_964645215.1 uncultured Rhizobiaceae bacterium
CTTAACAACATTTGGCACAAGCTCTACTCAACAAACTCCATATATATTGAAGCATGTTGGTTAATGTTTGGCAAAAATTATTTTTTTGGGAAATTATTTATTTTCAGAGAGGCGGGCTGCATATCGCGCCATTGTATCAATTTCTAAGTTGATATTATCTCCAATTTGCCGCTCCCCCCATGTTGTCACTTCAAGACTATGGCGAATTAGAAGCACATCAAACCGGTTTCCATCGACCTTATTTACAGTAAGCGATGTGCCATCAAGTGCGACTGATCCTTTGGGCGCTATGAACCGTGATAGCTCTTTTGGCCATTCTAACGTAAAGCGGACAGCATCCCCTTCATCCTCCCGCGCAATAATCTTTGCCATCGCATCCACATGACCAGAAACCATATGGCCACCAAGCTCATCTCCTATTTTAAGAGAGCGCTCAAGATTAATGCGTGTCCCCACCTCAACTTGCGATAATGTTGTGAGACGTAAAGCTTCTTCCCACGCTTCAACATCAAACCAATTGTCACCTAGTTCAACAACGGTCAGGCAAACCCCTGCATGCGCGATGGAAGCACCCATATCAATGGTTGATGTGTCGTAGATTGTTTTTACCCGAAAGCGCTTGCCTTTTGGCAGATCGTCGATCGCAATAATTTCAGCAACATCTGTAATAATACCAGTAAACATTATGAAGTACGCCTTTGTAACCTGATAGAGGTATCAACACCAAATTGTAATGTTTGGCAAACTTCAAAGCCTGCGGGCAGATTGTTTGGGTTAAAAGGCGCAATCACCGCTTTATCAGCAGAGTCTGGCTTTTCTGAATTGCCACCAACATGGATGATGATTTCATCGACCAAGTCATCTGCCAAAAAACTTCCAGCAAGAAGCGCACCACTTTCAACTAGAATAGATTGAATGCCTTTTGCACCCAAATCGTCCAGAAGTTCTGGCAATGCAATGTTGCCGTCCTCTATCTCGCAAGCTATGTGCTGCACCCCATGGCGCATGATCATTTTGCGCCATTCACTTGGCGCATCTATGGGCGCCACGACAAGTGTTTGTATCTTGTTCGCAGTTGAAATCAGCATAGACTCTTCTGTTAGCTTTGCTTTTGCATCCAGCACAATACGTATGGGTGAGCGTTCTTCTAATCCTGCTAATCGACATGTTAGGGATGGGTTATCTGCCAGTGCCGTGCCGGAACCGACAAGAATTGCATCATTCCTAGCTCTTGCAAGGTGTGTTTGCGCTGCAGATTCTTTACATGAAATTCGCAAATTACCTTCTGAATTACAGCCCATTACACCCGCTTCATCCATGGCAATTTTTAAAGTGATAAAAGGACGCTTATGCTCACGAGCCTTTAAATATCCTTGAATAACACGCGTGGCGTTTCCGCCTCCATCAATGGATAAGACTTCAACACCAGCATCTTCCAGCATTTGCTGGCCTTTGCCATTCACACGGTCATCAGGGTCAGTGATACCAATCACAACGCGGCGAATACCACAATCAATCAACGTCTGCGCACAAGGTGGTGTCTTGCCATGATGTGCGCATGGCTCAAGCGAAACATATGCCGTTGCACCTCTTGCTAACTCGCCTGCCTCTTCAATTGCAGGTGGTTCTGCATGCGGCCTGCCACCTCTGGCTGTGACCCCTGCCCCAACAATGCACTCCCCATGCTCAGTATTTGCAACAATGATGCAAGCCACGGATGGGTTGGTGCCTGTCAAACCTTGGTTCTGCCGCGCATAGCGCATACACGCACCAAGAAAGCGGCGATCCGCAACTTCTTCTGGTGATAAATGAATATGTGCTGGGTATAAATTCATACGCTTTATATGGCTTAAATTCTTGGTTTAGGAAAGGCGTTTTCGCATGAGAAGTTCGCCATGGTTATCAACAATAAGCGCATCTAATTGAGCGCATTCTTTAAATCCAAGCTTTTGATAAAACGCAATTGCACCATGATTAAAATCAGAAACGCATAGAAAAAGATTTCGGGCCTTGGATTTTACCGCCTCTTCTTCCAACCAGTTAAATACTGATTTGCCTATGCCCTGACCTTGCGCAGTTGGTAGCAGACCGACAAAATCAACATACGGCCCTACAAGCCAGTTGGTTTTGACGCAAATGATGCCAGAAAGTGCATCTCCTACAAAAATTGCCATGCGGCAGGCGTTATCTGACTTACCAGCAAAATGCGCAGCAGTTGGTTCAATTGCAGTTCCCAATGTTTTTAATGGGTCAATCAAAGAAAGCTCATTTGCAAGTTTTAATGCTTCGTCTTTTGTAGGCGGCTTTAATTGGCAAATACCAAGATCATAGCTATCCTGATCAAACCCGCTCATTCGCCTGTTCCCTTACCAAAAATACGGTCATAGCGCTTATTGTCACCCGGGCGGTTCTCATAACAAGTTTTAGCGATAACTGGTGTTCCTGCTGCCAGAAGTTCAGAGATGGTGACGAACTGCCAACCATCCTTGAGCAGTTTTGGAATTGCAAATTTTAAAGCCTTACCAGTGTTCCATCCACGTCCGTTTGCATGCGCTACAACAATTGAACCCGGCTTCACGCGCAACAACGCTCTTGCAATGCCTTTTGCAGACTGTCCTTTTGCGGGGTCACCCGTAACAATGTCCCATTGCACGGCTGGTAGGCCAGCATCGTTTACTTGCTTTAATGAGCGTGCATTGCAGGTGCCATAGGGAAATCTAAACGTGGGAATACGAACAGGAATAGCATTTAGACCACCGCCTTTTGCACAATCCAAACTTGCGAGTTTACGTTTTTGCTTTTCATATTCAGCTTGGGTGAACCAGATTTGATCTTCGACTTCATTTGCCCCTAGTACTCGAAAATTACCATGCGTCCATGCGTGATTGCCCATTTCAAAAAGTGGGTCGGCGATAAGTTGTTGTGCGCGTTCAGGATGGGTAGCCATCCATTTTCCACCAACATAC
>CAZXZQ010000339.1:0-2964 GCA_964645215.1 uncultured Rhizobiaceae bacterium
AACTTTGATATTATAAAAAGCTTAGCCTTGCGGCGCTGAAAGTAACGTTACCGAGCGGCGATTCTGAGACCAACATGAGATATCATTACACACAGCAACCGGGCGTTCCTTACCAAATGAGATCGTTCTCATACGATTTGTTGGCACGCCTTTTGATGCTAAATATGAGCGCGCGGCAGCAGCACGGCGCGCACCAAGTGCCAAATTATATTCACGTGTTCCGCGTTCATCCGCATGACCTTCAACCGTAATTGGGTGTTGCGGATATTGAAGCAACCATTGTGCTTGACGATCAAGTGTTGAACGACCTGTTGGTGTTAGAACAGACGAATCTGTTTCAAAGAATACGCGATCCCCAACATTGGTTGTGAAGTCACCTTGAGATCCAGGTGTTTGACCATTAGCGCCTTGGTTCAAACCAAGTTGGCCAGAATTATCAGGCAACTTCTTTTTGTTTGCGCAACCTGCAATAGCAAGAGATGCAACAAGAACAACAAGCGCAGGTGATTTTAGAATGGACTGTGCTGCGAACATGGCAGTGTCTTTCCTTTAAAATTAAACGTATCGTATCAATACATTGTTCAGGTTAATTCCACTTCAATAAAGATAGTTAATAAAGTGTAAAATGGAACCCCATGCAACGTAGTTATATGTGTATTACCTCTGCCACTGCTTGACCATGCGAATATGTCAAAAGAGCGGCAGACATCAATTTAATCGAGCAGTGGTGACCATGCCGGGTCGGATGCGAATGAAGGCGTCTTAATTTGTCGTTCATTGCGACCAGTTAGGTCAATTGAGAAAAGCTTTGCACCACCACTTGCGCCCGGTGATTCACGGAAGAACATCAACACGCGACCATTAGGCGCCCAGGTTGGCCCCTCATTGTGGAAACCTTCTGTTAGAATGCGTTCACCAGAACCATCAGTTTTCATTACACCTATCAAAAACTTGCCGCCAGTTTGCTTGGTAAAGGCAATTAAATCACCGCGTGGCGACCAAACAGGTGTTGAATAACGGCCATTGCCAAATGAGATACGCTTTGCGGCACCTCCACCAGCTGGCATTACATAAAGTTGCTGCCGTCCGCCACGATCAGATTCAAATACGATCTGGCTTCCATCTGGCGCAAAAGAAGGCGCTGTATCAATCGAAGCTGAACTTGTAAGACGCGTGGTATTTCGCGACCGCAGATCCATTGAATAAATATTTGCGTTACCACCCTGTTGTAAGCTCATCACTACTTGCTGACCATCCGGCGAGAAACGCGGCGAAAAGGTCATGCCAGGGAAATTGCCAACAACTTCGCGTTGACCCGTTTCAATCTGCAATAGATAGACCCGCGGTTGACCACCACCAAAAGACATGTAAGTAATTTCTTGGCGCGTAGGCGAGAAACGCGGCGTTAGCACAAGATCAGAACCATTCGTAAGTGTTCTAATGTTCGCCCCATCCTGGTCCATGATTGCAAGACGCTTCACCCGACGGTTTTTAGGACCAGATTCATCAACAAACACAATGCGTGTATCAAAATAACCTTTTTCACCTGTCAGAGATTCATAAATTCGGTCTGCAATAATATGCGCAACACGACGCCACAATTTAGGGTCAACATCAAAGCGCTCGCCAGCAATCTGGTCAGCCCCAAAAATATCCCATAAACGGAACTCTGCTCGCAGTTTGCCATTTGCCAGTGTACTAACAGCCCCATTCACCAATGCTTGAGCATTAATCGTGCGCCAATCTTCAAACTTTGGCGGAGAATTAGACGGCAGGCTTGTTTGTAAAAACGCTGCTTTTTCAATCGGGCGGAAGAGGCCTGAATTGCGTAAGTCGGCTTCAATCACACTGGCTATTTTTTGCGCAACGTCATTGCCCTCAAAATTCATAATGGCAATGGGCAATGGTTCAACATTACCCTTGGTAATATCGAACTCGATACGCGCATTAGCGTGAACTGAAAGCATCAAAACAGATACGAGTGAAAGTATGAACTGAACAACAAATTTCTTCATAATATCTTCTCTTTAAATAACCCTATTATTGAAACATTTTTGCGGGGTGAAATGTTGGAACAATTTCCGCCCACGTTTCATATTTATCTCTTGGTAGAAAATCATACGGAGCACAACGTTTAATAAATCTCAAAATATCACGTGAATAACGTTTGCGCTCGTCTACCGTGCCACCATATGTGTCAATTACAGGAATACCCGCAACATCACCTGATGGCGTTAGCTTAATTACCACTTTAATTCTCAAGTCGTCTGATATTACGCGACCTGATAATCCGGTTGAACATTGTGTGATTTTAGAAACGAGCGCATCCATTTCACTTTGTGATAACTTACCGGCCTTGCCCTTACTTGTTCCAAGTGATGCGGTTTGCGTAGATGACTTCGCGCCACCTGCTGCAGGGGCAGCCTTGTTGATCAAATTATCAATCTCATCAACGGTCTTCTTTTTCGCCTTGTTTCCGCCAGTCTTCTTGGAAACCTTCTTCTCTTCTTTTTTACGCTCTTTCGTCTTGGCGGTATTCGGCTTAGGCGGCTTTGGGCGTATCTGAGGAACAGGCACGCTGTCCGGCAGGGCTGCAAACTGTTCGCCTTCTTCCTGTACTTCAGGTTTTTCAGCAGGCGGTTCAGGTGTCACCGGTGTTTTAGGATCATTTAGCGCTGCAAGCTCAGTCGCCTTAGACGCTTCTTTAATCAAATCTTCCACTTCAGGCTCAGGCGTAGGCTTTGCAACTGGCTTTGGCTCAGGCTTCGGTGCTTCAGCTTGTTTCTTTACAGGAACAGGTGCTTTCTTTGGCGCTTCAACACTCTTAGTGTCATCTTTGGTCTCGCCAACATTCTCAGCTTCTGGGGTCGGCTCTTCCTTCTTGGTAGGTTTAGGCGCAGGTTTTTCATTCGCTTTCGCTTCTTTATCGCCCTGTACTTCTTTGGTGAGTTCTTCAATCGGCAC
>CAZXZQ010000340.1:0-2957 GCA_964645215.1 uncultured Rhizobiaceae bacterium
GGCCTTGTTGCCTCCTTGATTGCTGCTGCCATTGCGGGTGCCTTGATTGAGCTAATCGTCATCCGGCGTCTGTATAACAAAGATCATCTCGATCAGGTACTGGCGACTTTCGCTTTGATCCTTATTTTTTCAGAAGGCACGCGTTGGCTATTCGGATCTTTCCCTTTGTTTCTTAATGTTCCAGAGGTTTTATCCGGCCCGATAACATTGCCGGGCGGTATTCAATACCCAATCTATAGATTGCTCTTAATCGCAGTAGGGCTTTTGGTCGCCGTGGGTCTTGGATTACTGATTACTAAGACACGCATTGGTATCCAAATTCGTGCTGGCGAAAATGATCGCGAAATGATCGCGGCTTTAGGGGTCGATATTTCAAAGCTCTATACATTAATTTTTGCGCTTGGCGCTGGATTAGCAGGGTTGGCAGGTGCGCTTGTTGGTGCCATTCAATCTGTACAAGTAGGCATGGGCGAGCCTGTTCTAATTCTAGCATTTGTCGTGATTATAATTGGTGGTATTGGCTCCATAAAAGGTGCGCTTGTCGGCGGTATATTAGTTGGTTTGACCGACACACTGGGTGGTATATTTTTGCCGGAACTCTTCAAGCTATTCACGGATGCATCAACGGCTACATCTGCAGGTTCATCACTTGCATCCATGTCTATTTACATCCTTATGGGAGCCGTTTTGCTTTGGCGCCCTACAGGCTTATATGGTGCGCGGCAATGATTAAAGAGCAGTATTTCAATACATTTATTCTAACGCTATTCTTGGTTATTCCTCTGTGGGCACTGATAATGGATGAGCCTTTTACAATCACCCTTATGACGCGGGCGGTCGTATTTGCAATTGCAGCTGTTGGATTAAACATCGCACTTGGGTTAGGTGGCATGGTAAGTTTCGGTCATGCAGTATTCTTTGGGCTGGGTGGTTATGCCATGGGCATTCTTGCTCATCACGGTCAAACTTTCACGCCAGTTGCAGAATGGCCTCTATTCATTGAGGGCACGAAGTCGATGCCAATTATTTGGCTCGTAGCGCTCGTTGTTTCTTCATTCGCAGCATATATTATTGGCCTTTTATCTCTCAGAACGTCAGGCGTATATTTCATTATGATCACACTTGCTTTTGGTCAAATGTTCTTTTTCTTCTCTATCAGCTGGTCAGAATATGGGGGCGAAGATGGGCTTTCAATCTATGTTCGCAATGGTTTTCCAGGATTAAACACGCTCGACCCAATACAGTATTACGGTCTTTGTTTTGCTATCCTGTGTGCTGTTCTTTTCTTTGTGTCACGCGTGGCGAAGTCACCTTTTGGGCTTGCATTGAATGCCTCAAGACAATCGCAACAGCGTGTAGAAACAGTTGGCCTAAACTCAACACGCCTTAAACTAATCGCATTTGTAATATCAGGCGCGATTACAGGGCTTGCAGGTGCTTTGTTTGCCGATCTCAACCGCTTTGTCAGTCCTACCATGTTTAGCTGGCAGTTTAGCGGGGAGATCATAGTCTTTATTATTATCGGTGGCGTAGGCCGTTTGTTTGGGCCTGTAGTTGGTGCTTTGGTTTTTGTGGCGCTTGAACATCTACTAGGAGGCTTAAGTGAGTTCTGGCATATTTATTTAGGATTGCTGCTTCTTGTGATCGTCTTGTTTGGCAAAGGCGGCATCATTGGGATGGTATCAGGCCGGGAGAAAGCCCATGACTAATGCTATTCTCGAAACCCGCAACATCACCAAACGTTTCGGTGCACTTGTGGCCAGTGAAGATATTTCGATTGACTTAATGCCGGGTGAAATTCATGCGGTCATTGGACCAAACGGCGCTGGGAAATCGACACTCATTGCCCAAATTTGTGGTACGTTGAAACCAGATGCAGGCTCAATTCATTTGCTTAGTCGCGATATCACGACGGAGAACTCACGCACTAGAGCAAGTGCTGGCCTAGGCAGAACTTTCCAAGTATCAGCACTGGCTATGGAGGACTCCGTTCTCCAAAATACTGTTTTGGGTGTGCTTGGTGCAAGTGGCAACCCATGGCGCTTTTGGAAACCAGCCTTAAAAGATAATGCATTAATCACAAAAGCGATGGTTGCGTTGAAGCGCGTTGGTCTCGAAGCGCAAATGTATATGCAAACAGCTGAGATCAGTCATGGGCAGAGACGGCAACTCGAAGTGGCTATTGCGCTTACTTTAGAACCAAAAGCTTTTATCATGGATGAGCCCATGGCGGGTCTTGGATCTGAGGGCACAAAGGACTTAACAAAACTATTGGATGAATTGCGCCATGAAGCGCCTATCCTTCTGGTTGAACATGATATGGACGCCGTCTTCGCACTTGCAGATCGCATTAGCGTTCTTGTCTATGGCAAGATTATTGCCACAGGCACGGTTGATGAAATCCGAACTAATAAGCAAGTCAGACAAGCATATTTGGGGGAAGAAGCATGACGCTCTTATCCTTATCAAATGTGTCAGCCTCTTATGGCGCTAGTCAGGCGCTATTTGATGTTAATCTGAACATAAGCGAAGGTGAGGTTGTTGCGCTCATGGGGCGCAATGGCATGGGCAAAAGCACAACGGTGCGATGTATCTGTCGCATGATGCCTGCGCAGGGTACACTCACATTTGGTGCACACGATCTTGCTAAATTACCAAGCCATAAAACTGCGCGTTTAGGCATTGGTCTCGTGCCAGAAGGCCGTCGTTGTTTTGTAGATTTAACAGTTCATGAAAATCTTATTGCTGCTGAAAGACAAGGCGTATGGGATTTTAAAAAGGTCTCAGAATTGTTTCCACGTCTTGCGGAGCGCCAAGAGCAGATAGCTGCGTCATTGTCGGGCGGAGAACAACAGATGCTTGCAATCGGCAGAGCGTTGATGACCAATCCAAAACTGTTAATTTTAGACGAAGCAACAGAAGGGCTGGCGCCTATTATTCGTCAGGAAATCTGGACA
>CAZXZQ010000341.1:0-2956 GCA_964645215.1 uncultured Rhizobiaceae bacterium
GTCATAAATTTGATCGGAACCAAACCATTGCCCTCGTTAACCCTTTGTGCTGATGATTTTGGCTTAAGCCCTTCCGTAAATGACGGGATTATTGAACTGGTTGAAAGCGGCAGATTGAACGCGGTTAGCTGCATGACAGTTGGCAACCATATTGACGATGCGTCGCGCCTTTTGAAAGCGATAAAAAAAGCACCACACAAGGTAGAGCTCGGCCTTCACACCACATTGACCGAATATAAACCACTTGCTGAAATGCCTAACCTTGCACCAGATGGAATCTTTCCCAGCATTGGTTCACTTATTTTAAAAAGCCATTTAAGACAATTGGATCGCCAAGAAATTTCAAACGAGATAGAACGTCAGGTTGAGAAATTTGTAGAAACCTTCGGCCATAAACCGCACTTCATAGATGGTCACCAACACGCGCATATCCTACCTGGTATTCGTGAACATATTTTAGATCACGCCAGCTCCGATTGCTGGGTAAGACAATGTACGGCGTCAGTCGCAAGCATATTGAAAATGCGCATTGCCTTGCCACGTACGCTACTCATTTCCATGTTGTCACGAAGATTGAAGGCGCAATTGAGTGCGCAAAGCATCCCGCACCCAGCACAGTTTTTAGGTGTGAATGATTTCAACGTGAATGAGGATTTTGCAGCGCTTATGGATAAGTGGCTTTATCATGCTGCGAAACATGATGGGAATTCACTCATTATGTGCCATCCGGGGTTTGATACAAAAGACATTGCCATACATGACCCCATCCGCGCACGTCGCCCTCAAGAATACGCCTATCTATTAAGCGAGAAGTTTTTGAATGACCTAAAAAAATATGGGCTTTCCCTATCATGATTGCAGACAATAATCTGCGTTTGCATCTTATGCTCTTGGCTGGAGCCCTGTCGGCAATCGTCTTTAGTACTTACGACTATTTCTATGACTTTCCGCGCTTCTGGGACTTCAATGTCTATATCAAAGCACAGGCACATTTCGCGGAGACCGGCAGCCCCTATTTCGACCGCGAGTCGCTGCGCTATATCTATCCACCTTCCGCAAATTTCATGCTCTATCATGTGAGCGATAGCGCAATTTACAAAACCATTTACTTCATCATGACCGGCATGCTGTGGACCCTAACCGCACTGCTTTTCTGTCGCAGGCCGATTGATGCGGCCCTCACCTTGCCAATTCTATTTCTAGCCTTCGACATGCAAGGTTGGGTGACGGTCCTCTCTGGCAACATTGCCACATTCATGTATTGCATCGCTGCATTTGCGGCATGGGCCTATTTCATTGGCAAAATCCCTACCTTCGTATTCGTGGCTATCATTACCGGCCTTACAATGGTCAAGCCTTTCTACGCAGAATTCCTGCTTTTCATCTGGTTTGTCGAAGACCTCAAAAAATTCATCCTCTATGCCCTCGGTGTAATCGCCATATTTTTTGCTGTTAATCTTCTGTTCTTCCCAGAGCTTTTTTCCACCTTCCTAGGCACGTTAAAAGTGGACGATTACGACAATGAAATTTTTGGCATTACGATGATGAGCCATCTCATTGGATTGGGCGCACATTCTACACTTGCGTTCATTATCCAAGGTGCTGTGCTGGGCGGCTTGCTTCTGTTGTTTCTTTCAAAATTCAATCAGTTTTCCACGCTTGAAAAATTCGCATGTGTCTTCATCTTCGCAGTCTTTATCAACCCAAAACAAATCACCTATGACCTAATGGTTTGCCTGCCAGCACTCACACTGTTGTTGTTGGGAAGCAAACCATGGGCAACGATTGTAGGCCTTGGTATTTTAGTTGCTTTCTCAGTGGTAGACTTTAACTTAGCACCAAAGCCTTGGTTCCAGTGGTGGTATGCATTCCTGTTCTGCTTTGCCCTTTGTTTAGCAACGCGTTCTTTCGATAGCGATTTCCGCACACGTTTCTGGCAGAGCATTTTCAAACCCGCCCATACATAAATTACAACTTTTTGAACATCCTGTTATTGACCTTTCACAGTCTCAGGCTAGCATGATGTCAAACGGAGGGTTTTGCAATGAACGCAGAAAATCAGACAACCGAACGTGGCTATTCATTTGGCATGCGGCTAATGCACTGGATCACCGCCGCCGCAATGCTATTTGTCATCTTGGCAGGGCTTGCAATTGGCAATGACATAAAGATTTACGACAAGCTTTATGATCATCACCGCGCCATGGGTTTTCTTCTACTCTTCATTGTAACCATTCGTATTGTGGTTAAGTTCTTTTCAAAAGACCCCTCACCACTTCCAGATACAATTACAACTTGGCAAAAAAACCTTTCAGGCATTGTTCATCACCTTCTCTACGCAGCACTGATTTTCCAACCGCTACTCGGCTGGTACGCAACCAATGCTTGGGGTGTAAAGAAGATACCGTTCTTCTTCGGTATGCATCTCCCCCAGATTGTTGAGAAAGATCGTGCCTTAGGAAACTATCTGCTTGATATCCACCATAAAATGGGAATGGCAATTGCTGTACTCGTGTTGGTGCACATAGCAGCAGCACTCTTCCATCATTTCATCCTGAAAGATCGCGTCCTCAACAGAATGCTGAAAACTTAAAAATTTTTAACATGAGATCAAAATTTTCTTTGACAAGCATTGTACATCTCTGTCTAGATATAATTCAGATTATTGGAAAGAATGATTTCTTGAGGAGGATTTCATGAAATCTCACTATAGAGTTGTTGTCATTGGCGGCGGCGTAGTTGGTTCGTCGGTTCTTTATCACCTAGCAAAATATGGCTGGAAAGATGTTTGTATGTTGGAACGTTCGGTTCTAACGGCTGGGTCTTCATGGCATGCGGCAGGTGGCATTCATGCGCTTAATGCAGATCCCAACATGGCGGCCCTTCAAGCCTATACAATCGACCTCTTGAGTGAAGTTGAAGAGGAAAGTGGGCAGGATATCGGCCTCCACATGAC
>CAZXZQ010000342.1:0-2953 GCA_964645215.1 uncultured Rhizobiaceae bacterium
AATCAGGACACCAGAGCCTTAAAGTCTGCTACTTACCCTATGTCAATATATATATAACTATCGTGTCCTATAATATGGAACTTTGAGAGGTAGCTAGGGGTGATCTTAGGCTTAGGACTAGTTATTTTTAAATGATCAGTGACAAACTCATCTCGGCAATTTTTGTTTGCATTGTTGTCCTTCAAACCATCCCCAACACTTTTCCAATCTCATCATTCACAACACAATCTGCAAATCTGTCGAGTTCGGTTGGGTCGCGCGTGAGGATTGCGAATTTAGCGCCGTTGCGTTTGGCGTGAAGCGGCAAGGCTGCTGCTGGTTGAACGACGAGCGAGGTGCCAATTGCGATGAAGAGATCTGCAGTCTCCGCAATCTCGAAGGCGCGATTGGTTTTTTCCTTTGGCATGCTCTCACCGAACATCACAATATCTGCTTTGATTAAGCCGCCACACGATTGGCATTTTGGACTTTCGCCTGTTGCCTCAAAAAGGGTGCGTGAGGTTTCCATATCCTGATTTAAACCGCAAGAGATGCATGACGCGGTAGTGGCATTGCCGTGGATTTCGATGATCTTGTCTTGTGGTGTGCCTGCCCGCTGGTGAAGCCCATCAACATTTTGCGTGATGAGGCAGGAGCATTTTCCAGTGTTTATCCACTCGGCGATTTTGGTATGTCCGATATTGGGTTCAACGGAGCCGATTTGGTCTTTCATATAAAAACGGCGGTGCCAGTCTTCAATGCGAGCGTCTTCACTTTCAACATATTCGCCATATTCAACGATACGGAATTTTTCCCATAGCCCACCCGGTGAGCGAAAGTCTGGCACGCCTGACTCGGTGGAAATGCCTGCGCCTGTTAGGATGACGATGTTAGATGCTTGGTCAATCAGCTTTTTAAAATGCTGAATTGAGTCTTGCGGAAAATCCATTATCCCGGCGACATGCCGCGCAGGCGTTCGGAGCGACGGCGCAAGAATTCAAGTGTCGAGAGTAATATAATGGACAGGATCACCATGAGGGTCGCCACCGCAAGAATGGTAGGTGAGATTTGTTCGCGTAGCCCGGTGAACATTTGCCACGGTAAGGTTTTCTGACCCGATGAACCAACGAAAATAACCACAACCACTTCATCAAATGATGTGATGAATGCAAACAGCGCGCCTGATACCACGCCAGGTACAATGAGTGGCATTTGGATCCGGAAGAAGGTTGTTACTGGATTAGCGCCAAGGTTGGCCGCTGCACGGGTCAATGACTTATCAAAGCCGACTAGCGTGGCAGTAACCGTGATGATCACGAAGGGCGTGCCAAGGGCGGCATGCGCTAGGACAACACCCCAATAGGTGCCTTGGAGGCCAATGCGCGAATAGAAGAAATACATGCCTGCAGCTGAAATAATCAGCGGTACAATCATCGGTGAAATAAGGATGGCCATAATAGCGCGGCGGAATGGAACATGTGATTGGGAAAGGCCAATGGCTGCCAGCGTACCAAAAGCAGTTGAAAGCAAGGTCGCAACTGGCGCAATGATCAATGAGTTTTTAACGGCTCGTTGCCAATCTGGGTTGGTGAAGAAATCATTATAATTCACCCAGCTATATCCGGCTGGGTCGAACGTCAGCATTTCTTTTGTGAACGTAAAAAACGGAACTGCGTTAAACGAGAGTGGAATGATCACGAGGATCGGGAAAATAAGAAAGAAGAATATTAACCCGCAGATTACACGAAAAGCGTAAAACCAAAAGGTTTGAAGTGGGGACGCATATGGTGGAAGACTGCTCATCTCTTTAACCCAGTTTCACATTGTCGATGCCAACGATACGATCATACGCCCAGTAGAAGAGCAGTACGATCCCAAGCAAAATACTGCCAAGTGCTGCTGCTAACCCCCAATCTAGGGATGACAGGACATGATAGGCGATACGGTTTGAAATGAAGGTGCCTTCGCGCCCGCCAACAAGTTCTGGCGTGATGTAATAGCCGATGGATAGAATGAACACGAGAATGCAGCCAGCGCCAATGCCTGGAATTGTGTTCGGGAAATAGACACGCCAGAAGGCTGTCCAGTCATTTGCGCCAAGGCTTTTTGCAGCCCGCACATAGGTTGGCGAAATTGTTTTCATAACCGAGAAAAGCGGCAATATCATAAAAGGCAGTAGAATGTGTGTCATCGCAATGATGGTGCCGGTCTGGTTGTTGATGAGTTCAAGTCGACCATCATCTGCAACCAATCCCAACTGGAACAGGATATCGTTTATGACGCCCTGTTGTTGTAACAACACTTTCCATGCGGATGTACGCACAAGCAGTGATGTCCAAAACGGAAGCAGCACCAAAATCATTAAAAGGTTAGATGTGCGCAGTGGCAAGTTTGCAAGTAGGAAGGCGATTGGATAGCCAAGCAAAATGCAGGAAATTGTAATCACTGCACTCATATAGAAAGTTCGGCCAAATAGAAAAATATAAATCTGTTCGTTCTCTGGCTTTTCTACCACGCCTTGTTCGGTGCGTTCTCTATCAACTGCGGAGAGAAAGTAGCCATCTGTATATGGGGCGCTGAATTGCTTAATGGTTTTCCAAACCAGTGGTTCGCCCCAACCCTTTTCAATCTTAATAAACTGTTCTTTGTAATTGCCTTCATCCATGCGTTTGACCTTACGGCCTGTTTTGCGGAAGATGGAAGAAATGCCGGGGCTTTCATAGTTTAAACGGCTGCCGAGCTTTGTATGTGTTTTCTCTTTGGCAGCAATTTTAAGGTCATTGTACAAAGCTTCGAAGACTGCATCTCCGGGAATTTCATTCTCAGCTGGGTTCCAATTCTGCAATGCAACTACAGTTTCTGGTAGTGTTTCTTGCACAATTTCATTTTCAACTGAGCGAAACAACATATCCGCTATAGGCGCAATGAAAGTCAGCAGAACAAAAATTAATAGAGGGGCAATTAGCAATAATGC
>CAZXZQ010000343.1:0-2937 GCA_964645215.1 uncultured Rhizobiaceae bacterium
CATCCGCAGTAGTCGCAAAAGATACTTACATGTGGGCTGAAACAATTGTACGTGCTCATAACAAATGTAATCTCGGCATGTTGCAGCGCCTGCTTCAAATCGACAACGCCACCGCATCTGTCCTTAAATCAGAACTACTCAAAAACGGTGTTATCAGCGCACAAGCCAATGCCTATGGCATGCACTCTGCAATTAAACCGCTCTATGAGGGAGCCTTCGTACGTCCTACTAGCGAAATCGGAAAGCTAAAAAACCCTCTTAATGCATTAGAGGAAAAACAAAATAATATCAGCGCATTAGAAGAAGTTGATGAATCAATCTCAGATCAAGTTGAATCGGTTTCTGAAACACCTGAATCAATTTCAGAAGATGAAAAGCCTAACGCTCAACCCTCTCTGAATGCTGACGACAACCATGCAAACATTCAGGAAGCATCAAGCTAGGTTAAGTTTTCTCGTAGAAAATCGATCGTAACTCTTACCTTATTAGGAAGGTAATGACGGCTTGGATATACAAACCATACTCCCATATTAAAACTTGTTGCAGTTACCTTATGCTGAGGGAAAAGGTCTAGTAGGGAACCATTGGCCAAATCTTCAGCAATGAGCCAATCCGCCAACAGTGCGGGACCCAGTCCCGCTAACGCTGCTTTCCGTAAAGCCAAAGCATTGGAGATGATAATTCCCGGGGTAATCTCGGTTTCATCTACATTTCCACTGCTGTCTTGAAAAAACCAAGAGGACCGAAATTCCGGCATCGAAAACACCAAACACTCATGCTTCGATAAGTCGTTTGGTTGTGAAACTTCGCTATGTTGATCTAAATAACTAGGCGCAGCGCAGACGTGATATTTTGTAGTTTGCAACCGTGAAACCACATAATCTCCTTCAATGCCTTCAGCCAAGCGAAGAGCCAAATCAATACGATTTGTAGTGAGATCCAGATTTTCATCTGTCAGTATAAGCTCTGGTTTTAAATCTGGATATGTCTGCTTGAACTTCAAAAGCAATGGAATCAATTTCTTCTCAGCAAAGGCAACAGAACTTGTAATCCGAATGACACCTTTTGGCTTTCCAGAAGCAATTTGCGCTTCATCAGTCACCTGCTTAAGCTCTGAGAATATTGGCTCTACCCGCTTAATATAATTCTTTCCTTCTTCTGTCAGAGACATTGTTCGCGTAGTCCGATGGAACAATCGAACGCCAATTTCATCTTCCAGCCCACTTATAATCCTGGAAACTAGAAGAAGGGTCCAGATCATATTCCCTCGCCACTGCAGCAAAACTGCCGAATGAAGCCAAGTTTATAAAAAGTTCTATGTCGCGCACATTCATTCATGAATTTTATACACTAATATAATTCATAAAAAGACGTTTTTTGAAAAATAATCATCAATTCTCTTCATGTCACCACACTCAAACAGGAGACATTCATGAAGAAGCTTTTAAGAATTGACAGTAGTTCACGAATTATCGGATCCCATAGCAGAGACCTATCAGATTATTTTGTTGACCATTGGCACAAGAGACACTCCAACAGCTCTATTATTGTCAGGGACATCGTTCAAAACCCAATTGAACATATTTCTCAATCCACTATCGAAGGTTTTTTCACACCTTCAGATGCACTAACACCAGAATTATCTGAAACACTAGCGCTTTCTGACGAACTTATAGCCGAATTGCAAAGTGCTGATACGCTATTGCTAACAGCACCAATTTACAATTTCTCGATCCCTTCTGCACTGAAAGCATGGATTGATCATGTCGTTAGGATTGGACATACTTTTTCTTATGACGGTCAAAATTTCCACGGCCTTGTTAAGGTAAAGAAAGCATATGTCATATGTGTGTATGGTGCGAGCGGCTATCTTGACGGCGAGTCATTTAATGCGGCTAATTACATGGAACCATATCTAAAATTTCTGCTCACCTTTTTGGGCATTGAACACATTGAGATCATATCACTGCAAGCGACGACAGCTGATATGGAAACCGTAGCCGCAAATATAGAAATTACGAAGTTGCACATAGAAAACACCATTAATGGCAACGTATAAATATTTAGGAGAAACCCATGAAAGAACTAGCGGGTAAAACAGCAATCATCACGGGCGCAAGTGCTGGCATCGGCGCCGCCACCGCGCGTGAGATGACATCCTTCGGCGTGAACCTCGTATTGGCAGCGCGCTCGGAAAACAAGATCAAAACCATTGCAGATGAAATTACAGCTGCGGGCGGAAAGGCAATTGCCGTCGCCTGCGATGTGAGTGATTATGCGCAAGTGCAAAACTGTGTTGAAGCAGCCAAATCAGAATTTGGCAGTGTCGATATTGTCGTTAACAATGCAGGCGTGATTGAACCCATCGCGCGGATTGCAGATAGCGAGCCAGACGCTTGGGGTAAGACAATCGATATCAATGTCAAAGGCGTTTACAACATGACCCACGCAGCACTTCCATTGATGGAAGCGCAAGGTTCAGGTGTTTTCGTCAACATATCATCCGGTGCCGCCTATGGCGCGATGGAAGGCTGGAGCCACTACTGCACGTCGAAAGCTGCAGCCCTCATGATCACCAAAGCAACGCATAAGGAATATGCCGAGAAAGGCATTCGCGCCGTTGGCCTCTCGCCCGGGACCGTCGCCACGCAAATGCAGGTGGATATCAAAGCCTCAGGCATCAACCCGGTTTCACAACTAGATCCTTCAGTACACGTCCCGCCAGAATGGCCCGCCAAGTGCATCTGCTGGTTAGCAACTGATGACGCCAAAGAATTCGATGGCGATGATGTAAGCCTGCGCGAAGATGAAATCAAAAAGAGATGCGGGCTGATCTAAACTATAGGCTGACGATTAAAAAAGGGCCAGTTGAGAAGCTGGCCCTTACGGGAAAATATATAAATCGCTAAACGTTTATTTCTTTCGTTTTTCAATCCT
>CAZXZQ010000344.1:0-2923 GCA_964645215.1 uncultured Rhizobiaceae bacterium
AATTTTATCAAAAACCATTCGACCAGTCGGCGCACTTCCGCTCGCTCCAAAGCCCGTTCGGGCATTAAGCGTTTTTCACGCATCATGGCGCCGCAGGTTTCATCCAGAAACTCGCCAATCACAATGCCGCCGCCAATAATATCACTATCACCTGCAATCATAACGGGTAAGGTACCAGCCGGGTTCATGGTCAAAAACTCAGCCCTACGCACCCAAGGCTTTTCTTCCAAGAGCTCCACAGACTGCCCATACTCAGCTAATAAGAGGCGAATATAGCGAGAGCTAGCGGACATAGAATGGTGGTATAGTGTGTGCATCAAATTATTCTGGCATTTCTCGAACGAACATGTGAAATAGGATTATCCGGTTTTGGCGATAATTGGAAGGCCAAACAAGTGAGCAATATTGATAAGGTACGGAGGAAAAGATGAGCCCGGAACAGATAATTTTACTGGCTATCGTCCAAGGTATTACTGAGTTTTTACCGATTTCCTCTTCAGGACATCTTATTTTAATTCCTGCATTCACAGGTTGGCCAGATCAAGGCATTGCAACAGATGTAATGGTCCATGTGGGTTCGCTTGTGGCAGTACTTGTTTATTTTTGGCGTGATGTATTGGCGCTTATTCAAGGAACGCTTAATTTGTTGCGCGGGAAAATGACCGATGATGGCCGTATGGCAATTTACATTCTACTCGCCACCATTCCGGCCCTTGCTTTCGGGTTATTCTTAAAATCAAGTGGTGTGAGTTCGATGATCCGTAGTGTCGAAATCATTGCATGGAATGCGATCATCTTTGGTGTTCTAATGTATTTGGCTGACCGTTTTGGCAAGCGGCTTAAATCCATGGAAGACATGACCTTGGCACCTGCATTCATGATTGGGATTGCCCAAGCATTTGCGCTGATTCCCGGCACAAGCCGCTCTGGCGTGACCATGACCGCAGCGCGCATGTTGGGCTTTGAACGAGCTGAAGCGGCACGTTTTTCATTCCTTCTTGGCATCCCTGCAATAAGTGCTGCAGGCTTAGTCACGATGTTAGAATTTGTGGAACAAGGCCAAGCAATTCCGTCAGATGCGCTATGGGCTGCATTTTTAACGTTCTTCTCAGCAATTGCTGCAATTGCATTACTCATGGCAATTGTTAAACGTACCAGTTTTCTTGTATTTGTGATTTACCGTTTGGCGCTTGGGCTTCTCTTATTTGCATTTTTGTATGAATGGATACCGGGCGTAAATTTAACAATCTAGAAAAACGCACGGCGTAGCATGTCGAGTGCTATTAACGTAATTACGAATTTGAATGCAATTTTGAGTGTTTTTTCTGGCAGCTTATACATGAGCGTTGTGCCTGCTTTTGCACCTAAAAAACCCATAAAAATCATGCACCCAATTAAGGGTATCCATTCCTGAAATCCAAATCCAACAATGCCAAAAGCCAGTATCTTAAACCCATGTTGCGTAGTCATGGTCATTCCGGTTGTCGCAGCCATTTTTCGATGATTATCAAAAAGATTGCTTAAAAATACAGCGACGAGTGGGCCGGTTGCGCCTGCAAACATGGAAATAAAGTTGGTAATGGCTCCGCCAGCGAAAATGCCAGCAGTATTTATATTCGCTAGTTTTGGCAATTTTATCCATGCCATCACGAGTATGCTGAAACCGATCAATGCAAAAAATATTCGTTCTGGGATTTGAACGATAAGCAAAATGCCAATGAGCGCTCCAATAATACCACCTGCCATGAAAATACCGATTATCGGCCAGTTAATATTTTCACGTTGTATCCAGGAGCGGCTTGCGTTCGAGCCCAGTTGAACCAGACCATGCACGGGGATGAGTACTGCGATAGGCACGATATAACTCATTGCGCCAAGCATAATCATGCCCCCGCCTATTCCTGCTGCCGCAGTTAACCCAGAGGTAAAAAAAGCAAAGATAATTAAAAAGAGCGCTGCCGAAAAAGAAATTGATTCCGGTAGAGCTGCTTCCAATTAGCTTTCCTCATCAGCAATTTTAGTAAATTGGCCGGATGGACGATATTGAACAAGATAAGAAGGCAAAATAGCCGCCATTGGCGTTGGCTTTATTCCTAACGCTTGTAGGTTTCGCTTTTCCTTATCAGCTTTTGCAGAAACTACATTGTCTGTTTTCAACATTTCAAGCTGATCAGTGGTAAGTGGTGCGCCTGGAAGCCAACCAGTAGCTTTTGCCATAATGCCGGCTACGAACCAAGGCAGTGATACCAAGGCTTTGTTACGCCCAGTTTGTTTCAAGAGCATTTCTAAACATTCACGGAAACTTGCAACCTGTGGGCCACCTAGCTCATAAGTAGCACCTTTTTTAGCGGAACCTTCGACGGCAGCTGTTATGGCTTGCGCCACATCGCCAACGTAAACCGGCTGGAAGTTAGTTTTCCCACCGCCAATTAGTGGTAGAACAGGTGCAATGCGCGACATCGCGCCAAAGCGGTTGAAGAAATCATCTTCCGGGCCAAAAACAATGGATGGGCGTATGATGATTGCGTCTTTGACAATTCTACGAACCGCATCTTCACCCTTTGCTTTTGTTTCACCATACGAAGAGTCTGAGTTTTTATCCGCGCCAATCGCACTCATATGAATAAGCTGCGCACCTGCATTCTTAGCGGCTTGCGCAACAGTTTTAGCGCCTTCTGCCTGGACAGTATCAAATTTTTGGGCACCACTTTCCGCAAGAATGCCAACTAAATTGATAACCGTTCCAGCGCCTTGAACAGCTGCATTGACCGATTGAGGATAGCGCAAATTTGCTTGGGTAAGTTGAATTTGACCAACATTGCCTAAGGGTTGAAGGAAGCCAGCTAAATCCGGCCTGCGAACCGCAACTCTGACTTGATAGCCTTTATTCGCAAGTTCGCGCACAACATAGCGGCCGACAAAG
>CAZXZQ010000345.1:0-2877 GCA_964645215.1 uncultured Rhizobiaceae bacterium
ACGTATAGAATTTGCTCTAGCTTGCGCAGATGAGCGCTCTGCTTTCAAACGAGAAAGCTCAGTTGAAACTTCTGACAATTGTTGCGTGGCAAGCAAAGCATTGTTGTTATCACTTAACAATATATCATTGGTTGCGCGCTCACGGGCTAGTTCAACCTCTTCGTCTTCAAGAAGTTTTTCTAACTCTGTAATCTTTGGGTCAAGCCATTCTGCAGCATTATTATTAAGACCCTGACGATAATCAGAATATTCAGAAGATAGTTTTTGAACTACTTGTTGCGCTCTGTCAGGAGAGGTTGAAGAGAATTCAATAACAATAACCGTTGTGCCATCAATCGCGTAAACCTGTAGCTTATCATTGAAAATCTCTAGCGCCTGGTTTCTGATTGACGGAGTAACTTCATTTGTGCCGAAGAAAGAGAACAAACCTGTAATCTTTCTAAGCATACCACCCTTACGGAATTCACGTTCTTTTGCGAGAGCAAGATCATCAATTACATTTAAAGTAAGATTGTTTGACTTAATCACCTCAACTTGGCTGCGTACAGTTTCTTCACTTGGACCAGAAGCTGCAATACGATTTGAGTCTTCAGTAGTGCCAGTAAAAGGTGCACTGCGCTCTTGAATAAGCACTCGAGCCGAAGAAACATATTTTGGTGTTGCAAAATTTAAACTCACCAACAGCAATACGCCGACGATAAGCGGAATACCAATTATCAACCACCAATATTTTTTCAACTGTGCGAATATGCCGATAACATCAATATCATCGTCACGCATGAGCGCATCTTGCTGAGACATTACTCTAACTCCTACAAAGCAACTATAAATGGGGTCAAATGCAAAAAGACGCACTACCCCCACGCTCTATATATGAACCAACATGGTA
Organism: uncultured Rhizobiaceae bacterium; assembly: GCA_964645215.1. Taxonomy (GTDB): domain Bacteria; phylum Pseudomonadota; class Alphaproteobacteria; order Rhizobiales; family Rhizobiaceae; genus JAALLB01. Next base: position 890 of record CAZXZQ010000345.1, read on the forward strand.
ACCATCGCGTTAATAGTTCGTAACTAGAGTGTTAAAGTGTGAAATCTGATTTCATAAGAATGCTGCAATTAAAGAGTTTTCTCTCAACACTTTTACGCCCTGTTAACCATAATAGATGTTTAATCCCCCAAAGAGTTAAGGATATTCGCGCCTGCTCTTGTGTTAGTAGTTTAAGCTTCGGATGACGAATATGAATGTCTATATGAAACGAATTTGCAAAGTGCTTCTTGTTGTATTTACAGCAATTGCCGTAAATGCATGTGCAACATACAAACCATTGCATCCAGCATTTCATGAGGCTTTGAAACAACCTTACACACTGGATTCAGGCGATGTCCTTCGGATTACCGTTTTTGATCAAGACAACCTGACAAATACTTATGCTGTAAATCAAGGTGGTCACCTCTCCTTCCCGCTCATCGGCGCGGTTGCTGCAAGGGGTAAAACATCAAAGCAAATTGAGGCAACAGTTGCACGCGGTTTGAAGCAAGGCTTTTTACGTGACCCAGATGTTTCTGTTGAGATTGATACATATCGACCAATCTTTATTCTTGGTGAAGTTGGTACAGCAGGCCAATATACATATGTTCCTGGTATGACAGTTCAAAACGCAATCGCAGTTGCAGGTGGTTTCTCTGCTCGTGCGCAACAAAGTGATGTTGATATCACTCGCAATATCAACGGCGAAATTATTACAGGTCGCGTACCACTTAGTGATCCTCTATTACCAAGTGATACAATTGTTGTTCGAGAGCGCTTATTCTAGATAATCATGCCAGATGCGGATCAAAAGCTAAAAATCATTCATTGTTTTAGATCACCAGTCGGTGGCATTTTTAGGCATGTCCGCGATTTACTGAACGCGCAACATGAAAATGGCTATGAGATTGGCATTATCTGCGATTCAAATACCAGCGGCGACTACGAAGAAATGCTATTTGAAAGCATCAAAGACAAGCTTTCACTTGGTCTTTATCGCATCCCGATGGATCGCTCAATATCGCCACGAGATGCACTTGCTACGCTAAAAATCATCTCGCATTTACGTAAAGTAAAACCAGATGTTGTACATTCTCACAGCGCAAAAGGTGGTGTTTATGGTCGAATAGGTGCGCGTATGGCAAGCATAGGCAGTAAAAAAGCGAAAACACTCTACTGCCCTCATGGCGGCGCAATGCACTATGATAAAAACACTTTAAAAGGAAAAATCTTCTTTAGCGCCGAACGCATTTTAGAGCATTTTACCGATACGCTGGTTTTTGTGAGTGATTATGAACGAAACGCTTACCACGAAAAAGTTGGAAAGCCACGCTGCAATGAAGAGATCGTTTATAACGGCCTAACTGAAGCAGAATTTTTGCCTGTTGAACTTGCCGATAAGCCAGCAGATTTTTTATATATTGGCATGATGCGCGACCTTAAGGGGCCGGATCTTTTCTTATCAGCGCTGAAAGAGGCGCAAGAGAAGAGCAAAGAAAAACTGAGTGCATTCTTTATTGGCGACGGCCCAGATAAAGACAAATATATCCAACAAATCCAATCTCTTGACTTACAAGATCAGATAACAGTGAAAAACGCCATGCCAGCGCGTGAAGCTTTTGCGCTTGCTCGCGTAGTGGTTGTGCCATCAAGAGCTGAATCCATGCCGTATCTGGTTTTAGAAGCAATAGCAGCTCAAAAACCAATTGTTGCTACAAATGTAGGCGGCATTCCTGAAATTTTCAGTGGCACAGATAAAACGCTTGTAACACCGGATAATAGCTCTGAACTTGCAAATGAAATGATGCATATCATTAAAAACGACACTGATACGGAAACCGTTTCACGTGCCGCAGATAATTTGAAGAAGAAATTCTCTCTAAGCGTTGCCTCTCAACATATTGAAGATATCTACAGGCAGTCATAAATTCTTGCGGATGCGATTAACGCTTGGTTAGTCATATTACCAAACTTTCTTGCAAAATTAGAAAATAACCAGATTATTTTAG
>CAZXZQ010000346.1:0-2870 GCA_964645215.1 uncultured Rhizobiaceae bacterium
ATTTATCGTAGTTATCTGGGACAGCCCCTAATAAAATTGTTACTTTAAAAATAATATCATAGTTGCTATATACTTTACGATAGGTAAGGTATTCCATTTTTAGGAGTGAGTTTTATGGTTCAATTTCTTGGTAAAAAAATTCTTGTTACAATGCTTGCTGCAAGCGCAATTAGCTTAGCTGCATCTCAGGCAAACGCTAGAACATACATTGTAAATGGGCTTGCAAGTGCGGTTCCATTTATCGGTTACGGCATGAATAATCTTGGCAAAAAAATTCCAGGCTCGAAAGTATTCAGTTACATTACCTCAATTGAGGGCAATAGAATTATTAAACCTAATATTTTGAAAGATATCCAAGCTAGATATAAGCGTAATCCAAATGAACCAATTAATCTGATTGGTATCAGCTATGGCGCAAATATGGTTAGTGATATTGCTAATAAGCTGGCAGCAAAAGGCATTCCGGTAAATTATCTTGGTATCATCGAAGGAACATCCTTAAAGTCGATCAAGTCCAACGTCAAAAGAGCGCAGAATTTTATTTGCACAGGCGTTGAATGTTCTAAACGTCGCGTTGGCGTTGCTAGCAATAATTCAACGACTAAACTTGATCAATATACGTATAAAGATGGTCACATCGATTTGGGAAATAACAAGGGTGTGCACAGCAGAATTATTAGTGGTATTCGCTAATATTAACAGAATATGCAATTAGACCTATTATTTTAAAATTTTACAGGTCTATTTGCATTGACATTCGCATTCTCGAGGCGCAATAAACCGAAAATAATGACCACTGGTAAAGCATAGATTGTCAGCTAGTCAATTCGTATCCATATTACTTGCTTGGAGGATGCTGTGAGCATCTATCTTCCTATTGCGGAAATGTCCGTTAACATGTTCATTCTTTTTGGAATGGGCGCAGCCGTTGGCTTTTTGTCTGGCATGTTTGGTGTTGGGGGCGGCTTTTTGATGACCCCGCTTTTGATTTTTTACAACATTCCCCCTGCGGTTGCAGTGGCAACCGAAGCCAACCAAATTGTAGCCTCTTCATTTTCTGGTGCACTTGCGCACTTCAGAAAGGGTACGGTGGATATCAAGCTTGGTATTATGCTGTTGATTGGTGGCTTGATAGGCTCAACACTCGGGGTCTATATTTTCTCGTCTTTGCGCAGCGCAGGTCAACTCGATCTTATAATCTCTATTCTTTATGTCGTGTTTTTGGGTTCAATTGGTTCACTGATGACGATTGAAAGTCTCAATGCAATTCGTAAGTCAAAGAAAGACGACGCACCACCAAAACGAAAAACAGGTCATGATAGTTGGATACATAAACTTCCCTTTAAAGTTAGGTTCCGCAAATCAAAACTTTATTTAAGTGTAATCCCAGTTCTCATTCTTGGTATGCTGGTTGGTATTCTTGCTGCAATCATGGGTGTTGGCGGTGGTTTTATTATGGTGCCTGCGATGATTTATTTATTGCGTGTTCCAACCAATGTTGTGATTGGCACTTCTTTATTCCAGATTATTTTTGTAACGGGTTACACAACAATAATTCAGTCCGCAACAAACCAAACGGTTGATGTTGTCCTTGCCTTGATTTTAATGGTTGGCGGAGTCATTGGCGCTCAATTTGGTGCAGCAGCTGGACACAAACTAAAAGGTGAGCAATTACGCGCGCTCTTAGGCCTGTTAGTTTTAGGCGTCTGTATTAGGCTTGGATATGATTTGGTCGCCACACCAAATGACTTCTTTAATATAATTGGCACTTTGGATCTGGGAGGTCACTAATGAAAAATTTTCTCTCTTTATTCTTAGCCTCACTACTTTGTATAATATTTATAAGTTCATCATCCAAAGCGGAATCCTTGCAAATGGGAATTTCAGTGGATCAAGTTCCCGTAAGCTCTAGTTTTGATGGTGCTGAAATTGTTATTTTTGGTTCGATAGAAACAACTGAACAAGCAGCACTTTTCAGAGGTGAATATGATGTAGTGGTACGCGTTGAGGGTGCACCAGAAGACGTCATCATTCGCAAGAAAGAAAGAATTGGCGGCATATGGATTAATAATCAGTCCGAGAAATATGAGGCAGTTCCGTCTTTTTATTCTATCCTTTCTGCTCGCCCATTAAACTTGATTTCTAATGCAATTGAACTTGCGCCAAATAGTTTGGGTATTGATAATCTTGGTAAAAATATTCCAATTGAAGGGCAAAAAAGGCTCATCATGAACCCAGGCGAGTTTTCTGACGCGCTTCGCCGATTACGTATTCAACAAGATTTATTCTCAGAAATTCCTGGCACGTTAAAACAACTAAGCCCAAGCCTGTTTCGCGCAACACTTTCAATTCCAGCAAATGTTCCAATTGGCAAACATAATGTAACGGCTTATTTGTTTCGAAACGGCGAAATTTTAAATACGAATAAATCAAGTTTTGTAATAGAAAAAGTTGGCTTTGAACGCTGGATTTATGACCTCGCGCATGAGCAAGGTTTGCTCTACGGTATAATGGCTGTATTGATGGCTATATTTACGGGGTGGGCTGCAAACGCTATGTTCCGAAAAAACTGATTCAAAAGGTGTTAGATTTTGACGAATTTAAAAACAAAAAATCTGGCATGGATATTGTCACTAGCTGGCTTTTTTCCATTTGCGGTCTTAGCAATTGCTTTATTCAAATTAGGCACCGCTAATGAATTTTTTGTAAGCCTATTTGATGTTTTTAAAATCTGGTCAGCGCTTATTTTATCTTTTTTAGGGGGTATTCGCTGGGGCTTTGCAATTGCCCATGAGCCCGATGAAAATAAAAATCTTTTATTATCTGTTATACCATCAATTCTAGCTTGGTTCGTATTGCTGTTACCAGAT
>CAZXZQ010000347.1:0-2862 GCA_964645215.1 uncultured Rhizobiaceae bacterium
AATATGAGGAAATTCGTACACTCGGCTTTCTAGCGCCAGTAGCTATCGTGCCGAATGGTGTTTCGAGGCAAGAAAAGAATGCCTCGCATAATAAAATAGGTACTCCTAGGGTCGCACTTTTTCTTGGAAGACTTCACCCAATTAAAGGCATTGATGGTTTGATAGATGCTTGGGGATCACTAGACAAAGACATATCAAAAAATTGGACCTTAAAAATATTTGGGCCAGATGTGAGCGGAACAAGAGACTCACTTGAAGCGCGTGCTAATTCTCTAGGCATCAAAAATATCATCTTTGGCGGAGAGCTTAAAGGTGAACAAAAATTTGATGCCTATAAAAATGCGAACTTATTTATTTTACCAAGCAAAACAGAAAATTTTGGAATGGCAATTGCTGAAGCTTTATCGTGCGGTACGCCAGTTATAACCACTAAGGGTGCTCCTTGGGCAGGGCTTACAAGTAAAAAATGCGGATGGTGGGTTGAAAGAAATGTCCTTGATTTGAAGTCTGCACTTGAAAGCGCGTTAAATATGCCTGCTGAGCAATTAACTGCAATGGGAGACCGTGGCAGAGAATGGATGCATCATGAATATGGCTGGCAAGCAATCGCCCTTAATTTTATTGAGATTTTTGCTTGGTTGAAATCTGGTAAGAAACGGACGCTGCCAGCTTGCGTCAAGCTTGATTAAGTTTGCAACAGATGGACAATTCTAAACAAAAATTGTTTTTGGGTTGTGGGACTCTAACGCAAGGGAATGGTGGAATTTCTTCCGTATCAAGAATGATGTTACGTAGTTTTTTTGAAGAGGGAATTAAGGTCAGAACAGTCTCTTTATTGGATGCACCCAAACAAGAGATATATGGTTCGCGCGTGAAGGGTGCGAATGGAAGTCATCTGAAATTTGTTACGCAATCCTACTTGGCCGCAACCTCATGCCAACACATGATTTACGATCATATTGGTCTGGCGCGAGCGGCGCCCAGAGTTTCAGTTCTCAAGCGCGATTACTCTGTTTGGATACATGGCAGTGAAGTCCTTAGAAACATGACGCGATGCCGAATAAGCGCCTTGAAAAATGCGAAGTGTGTTCTGGTAAATTCAAATTTTACGTTACAACAATTTGAGGAAAAATATTTCAAACTGCCTAATGTACACGTTTGCCCGCTTGCGACGGAAAACCCATTAAATGAAAAGAAAATAGAGAATTCAGCTAACCCGCCAACCGTAGGTATCTTATCACGCATTTCAAATGATGGTTTCATGAAAGGGCATGTTCATCTAATTAATTCTTGGCCGAAGGTATTGCAGAAAATACCTGATGCAAAACTGATTATCGCCGGAGAGGGGAATGGACTGAAGATACTTCGAAGTTATGTTTCTCAATCACCTGTTTCGCAAAATATTGAAATTTTGGGTCGTCTAGATGGCAATGCACTGGAGACATTTTGGCAGCGCACGGATGTGTTAGCAATGCCGAGTAAGGTGGAAGGGTTCGGTCTTGTTTATGTGGAAGCCATGCAACGTTCAATACCTGTGATAGCTTCTATTCATGATGCGGGAAATGAAGTAAATTTGGATGGTGTTACAGGTTTTAATGTGAACCTGGATGAACCTGATACGCTCGCAGCCGCGTTGACAAACTTGCTTGGAGATTACGAGCTACGAGAAAAGATGGGGAAGGCTGCTCATGCACATTGGGATGCGAATTATCAGTTTTCTGCATTTAAAACCCGATTTTTAGAAGTCGTACATAACAATATTTTGGCATAAGTATGAGTACTCTGAAACCATTACGGATACTCGCCTGTTCGATCTCACAAGAGTATGGAAATGATTATGCATTTATTCGTGCTTTTCGCCGAGCAGGTCATTCAGTGAAGCTTGTTAGGCCAGAGATCTATGCTCCACCGTGGAAAGGGAAAGTCTTACGTTTAGTCTATCGCCTTATAAAAAAATGGTTAGACAAAGAGTTTAACAGGCAAATAATTCACCAAGCTATTCATCTTCAACCAGATTTATTTTTTGCGTTTAAAGGGCATTTGATTTTTCCAGAAACCATTCAACGTTTGAAAGAAATGGGTGTTGTTACCGTTCTGTTTTATCCTGATGTTAGTTTCTATAATCACGGCCCTTACCTACCAAAAACAGTTGCTAAATATGATTGGGTATTCTCAACAAAACCTGAGCATCCAAAAGAGCTGCTGGTGCAGTTTGATTTTCCCAATGCTTCGTTTATGCCCCATGCGTTTAATCCTGAAATACATAAACCAGTCCAGCTCAACATTCAGGATATAGAACGCTATGCCTGCGATGTATGTTTCATAGGAAATTACTCTAAAGGCAAAGAGGCTTTGCTATTAAAGCTGGTTAATAGACGTCTAGACTTACATATTAAAATATGGGGTGGTGAAGCTTGGCGAAAAGCTCCTCGTGCATTAGTTGAGAAATATGGCGGTATTCCTTTACATGGACTTGAATATGCCAAAGCATTACAGTGTTCAAAAATTAACTTGGGCTTACTGTTGGAGAAAGTGAAATCTGCTGGGCGCGGTGATAGTATAACGGCGCGCACATTTGAAATACCTGCAGCCAATGGTTTTATGTTGCATGAGCGAACGGACACTGTTCTTCAGTATTTTGAAGAAGGCAAAGAAATAGCCTGCTTTGGCGATGAGGATGAACTTGTGAACAAAGTCGGTTTTTATTTGGCACATGATGAAAAGCGTAAACAAATGATTGCGGCCGCATATGAGCGTTCGCAAACATCAGGCTACTCAGTCGACAATCACATGAAACATATCATCGGCAAGTATGAAGAACTGAATCAGAAACGAAGTTGATTTTACCCTTCGTTTAAGAAG
>CAZXZQ010000348.1:0-2850 GCA_964645215.1 uncultured Rhizobiaceae bacterium
TATCACAAGAGATTATATAACAGATACTCAACGTGATCTTGAGAAGCTTGAAAAGAAGTTAAAACTGGAGCTCTGATGTTAAAAAGGTTTGGTGCATTATTAAGTGTAATCGCTTTACTTTTTATCGTGTCCCATTCTCAACCTAATGTCGCATATGCCCAAAACCCACCGCGTTTCTGCAATCTTGCGTTGGTGTTGGGAATGGATGCCTCTTCCAGCGTGAATTCGCGTGAATATGCCTTGCAAATGAAGGGCATGGCATCAGCATTGCTAGATCAGCGTGTCAAAGAAGCTATTCTTGCAATGGGCGGTATATATTTAGCTGCTTTTGAATGGAATGGGCGGTTAAATCAGAAGCTGCTTTTCAATTGGACATGGCTTGATAATGAGCGGGATATTTTCAAGACAGCATCACTGCTTGCAAACCATGAAAGAAATTCCATAAACTCGCCAACTGCGATTGGGCATGCTTTGGCATACGCATCTTTTCTATATCCCACATTGCCGGAGCCATGTGCCCGCCATGTTTTAGATGTTTCTGGTGATGGCATAAATAATGAAGGCTATAGCCCACAAATCGCCTATCGAAATTTTAATTTAGATAATGTCACTGTAAATGGGCTGGTTATTCAGCAAACAGGTGTTGAGCATGACAAGTTTTATGGGGAACTAGAATCCTATTATAACCAACAAATCATCAAAGGCCCTGGCGCATTTGTTCTTGTTGCAGATAGCTTTGAAAACTTTGAAGATGCGATGACGCAAAAACTATTAAAAGAAATTACGCCTGGTCCAATAGGTCAACTGCAATAAGTGTCGCCTATTTGCGGTTTTTCTTACCAGTAAACATGGTTGCTGCTGCAAGTGCCGGAAATAACTTTGTCTTATTTGAGTTTTGCATGATTTGACCCTTTATTTGAATTGATAATGTGATTGATTAGAGTAAATTTACTCTTAAGAGTGTCATATGAAAGGTGCATACGTTATGTCTCAACAAGAAAAAGCAAAGCAGTTTCAATTACTTCATGTTAAAGGTGACCCAGTTGTCTTATATAATATATGGGATGCCGGTAGCGCGAATGCTGTGGCAGATGCTGGCGCAAAGGCGCTTGCAACTGGTAGTGCGCCGGTAGCGATGGCGCAGGGTCTTAAGGATGGACAAGATGTTCCCATGGAACTGGCGCTCGCCAATGTAAGCCAGATTGTTAGTAGCACGGAACTTCCTGTTACTTTAGATTTTGAATCAGGCTATGCGGTTGAGCCTGCTGAAATTTCTGCCAATGTTACGAAGGCACTTGAAACAGGTGTTGTTGGCTTTAACTTTGAAGACCAGATCATCGGTGGCGAGGGGCTTTACGATATTGACACCCAAGCCAAACGTGTGGCCGCTGTGAGGTCTGCAATTGATGTAAGCGGTGTTGATGCGTATCTCAATGCGCGCACAGATATCTTTTTAAAGAATAAGCCAGATACACATAATCAGGCAATGTTAGATGAGGCGATAGAGCGCGCAAAAGCCTATGAAGAAGCAGGTGCTTCAGGTTTTTTTGCACCGCTTTTATTGGATGAAGAAATGATTGGGCAATTATGCGCTGCAACCAATTTGCCAGTAAATATTCTTGCTGTGCCTGGCTGCCCGCCAAAGGCAAAACTGGCAGAGCTTGGTGTGGCACGCATTAGCTATGGTCCCGTTGCTTATAAAAAGCTTATGGCAACGCTCACTGAGCAGGCTAAAGACGTGTTTGTATAAGCTTTCAGGGTTTGCCAATTTTAGTCGAATCAACTAACCGAATTCATAGGTTTTAGTGAACCTAAGGGTCTGAATTTGATACGGCTATCTATAATGATGGTCCTGTTCCTGTGTTCGGTTAGTGGAGCATTGGCGCAGGTCCGTGCATCTATTAATCAGGGATTCGAGACACCTACTCGAGCTTCCTTGCCGCCTGGTGCAATTGATTTTTCTTTTACGCCTGCTTTTCAGTTGGGACAAAGCCATGCTCCCGGCTGGAATTCAACGCACCCTCCAGACTGTTCCGGTGAACCGTGTATCGAGGTTTGGGATAATGGCACCGCTATACTGGCAATCAATATATTGAGTGAAATGCGCGCTCGCCAAGTGCTGCATTTTTAGCTGATGTCTGTTTGGTGAATGGCAAAACGCTTAATTGGAGTTTTTATCATAAAAACCGTTCCGGCGGCGCTGATACAGTTCGAATGCAAGCAACTGATGGGACGAATACGCAAATCCTAGCCAATCAGACTACAGGCTCAACAACGGTTTGGTCAAATAATGCAGACTCAGAAGTGATTACGCTCCCAACGGGCATATACGACATCCAATTTGTAGGTATTGTGCCGGGGGGAACGACCGCAAGTGCAGGTGACTATACACTTGCTTCAACCGTTTTTATTCCGGCAGGTGTATATGATGGCGGTGCGACATCACGTTTTGATGTGAGTATTACCCTGACAGAAGACACCGAGATTGAACCCAATGAAACTGTTGAAATTACTATAGGGGTTGGTGCCGGGTATGATATTGCGCCGATACAATGTTCTGGTGGTGCAAAAACAAATGCGGTTTATACAATTCGCGATGATGATGCGCGGCTAACGCTGCAAAAGACAATTACAAATGACAATGGTGGTACGGAAACCGACGATACTGGCTGGACCTTGGCGTTTGACGGTGGTTCAGCTGCAGTAGGTATTGATAGCGGCGCTGAGGGGGTAGCAGCCGTAACGAACGCATTCATAACTGAGGGTACGTTTGCACTTTCAGAAAGTGGCGGACCTTCAGGCTATGCGTTAAATAATCTGAGTTGCACAGGTGCAGCAGATACTTCGACG
>CAZXZQ010000349.1:0-2841 GCA_964645215.1 uncultured Rhizobiaceae bacterium
CAACTTTTTTTGCGGATGGCACAATTGCTTTCGAATTAGGAAGCTGATCTCGCATGGAGTAGCCACCAGGCGCATGCCAAAGTGCTGCGTGTTCCAACTCACCATTTTCACCAACAACTGACGCCTTACCATAGGCTTCGATGGCAGATGCATCTCCGCCCATCGCTGCGATCAATCGTTTAGCCATATCAATACCAAGTGGCTTCAAGTCTTCCATGAAGCCTTGAATATCTTCGACATATTCTCCAGCAAACGGGTTTTCAATAACGCAGGCTATGTAGCCTCGCTTATGCGGCGTGTCGGAGATAGGACCACCTTCATGGAAAATTTCGTCAACAGAGGTTACGGTTTTTCGTATGACAACGTCAGGCATGAGTTAATCCTGTTTGGTTTTTGATTATATCAGTTGGGATAAATTGATTTAGTGTGCCATTTTTCGTGTGCGAAACGATCGCATGACTACCTTGTACGGTCAAATAAGCAGAATGAATGAGGCCTTGATTTTGCATATTATTTGCGAGCGCCTCACCTTTCTGCAAGGCCTCTTCTTTTTCAAACTCACTAAGTGTCGCGACATCGGTCGTAACAAGACAACCGCCTAGATCACTATCCGGTGCGAGTTCATTTGCAGGCAATCTCACAATTTTATCTGACCTCGGCAAATCAACTGTATTAGCAATTAGACTTGCTGCCGCGTCTGCCAGTGCTGCTGTCTCAGCAAAAACTGTGACCGCATCCGCAATGCCCAATGAGTGGCTTCGACCTGCCCAACCGCTTGTCGCAATACCACCTATATTATCGCTCGCATGAACCGTTGCATGTGTATCAACATCACCGTTAGCTAGATCAGAACATATACCAACCTTGAAGCTTTTATCGCCTGCCAAATGCAGTGCAATATCACCCCCATTATTCACAAAGATTTTCTCCGCAGGCACTGCACGGAATATAGTTTCCAGCAAATGTTCTGCAACAGAACCTGCAACCGCAACCATCGGCGTTACGAAATGTTCAGAAGCATGGGAGGATGCCGCTTCGTACATTTTAGACGCAACGGGACCGCTTGGCTTTCCTCTATATTCTTCCACTGGCTGACGTAGTAAGGAAAGTTCTTCGCAGAGTTCAGGTAAGATTGTCTTAAATGTTTGCGCCGCTACCTTGAAACCTTCGAGCCGCGCTTGTTGGTCTTGGGTATCAATTTCAATAAAGAGATCAATTGGCCCATGTCGCAAATATAACCGTTCGCCGGTTTTTGAAATTGTTATTTGCGGCTTGTCCTGAAACATCGCTCTCACTTGCCCCCTATCACTGGCCAAGGATTGTCAGAATGATTATCGACAAAACGCTGGCCATTGAGGATGTGATCTTTTTGTTTCCCAGAATTTGATGCAATCGCTTCACTAAGGGCCATCACATGGTCCATATGACCGCCAAGCGCCTCATAGCTTTCAAGGCTCATGGTGAATTCAATAGGTGCGACCAATGCCGGTGTTGGCACATAACCAAAAGAATTTTCCGGCATGCGCGAAACATCTGCCATAACCGTAATACCACCGCCTGGCCATCTATATGCAGGTGCGCCGCCGCAGGTGACACTGGTGATCATTTCCTGCGCTGAACGGGTCAACATAACTGGATTTTCTGTAACGCCTGCGCGTAGTGAGCCACCTGCTCCGCCCATGAATACAACAGAACAAAGGGCAGGTTCGCAGTTTTCATCAATACGTTCAATCGAAGGCTTCAGGCGATCTGGCATCTCCATTTCAATTGGAACAAGATCTTCATTCAACTCATAATAAGCAAAATTTTCACCAGTCGTGGAAACCATCAATAGTGATTGTCCAGGCTTCGCTATCTTGGGATTGAAATTTCCCAAGATAGCGAGTGGGTCGGACAAGTCAGTGCCGCCCCAGCCTATACCCGGATTTGCAACCTGGAAATAACGTCCAGGGGTTGATCGTCGCCCATTTATTTTGATGCCGGTTTCTTTCCAGCCAATCACTTTACCCGCCTGGTGTTCAGACATAACCCCTGTGATGTGGTCATCAACGACGACAACCTCATCTATCAATCCCTGCCATTGAGAGGCAAACATGCCTACAGTTGCCGAACCACAACCGACACGCATACGCTGCTCTTCAACCCCATTGACGATGGGTGCCTTATTGGCTTGAACGGTTAGCTCAGAACCCTCATCAATCGTGAGATCAACCGCCTCGCCATTGCAGAGCGCAAGCAGGGTTGCGCAAGTTACACGCCCCTCTTTCTTACCACCGCCAGTTAAGTGATGAACACCACCTAGCGATAACATCTGCGAACCATATTCTGCTGTAGTGACATGACCAACCGGCTCGCCATTTGCGCGAACAAGACTTCGCTCTGGTCCCAGATGCCGATCTGTATCAATTTTAACTTTCGCACCGCAATAGCTGAAAATGCCCTCGGTAACGACCGTTACCGTATCCACGCCATCCACTTCACTCGAAACAATGAAAGGCGCTGGCTTGAAATCAGGATAAGTGGTGCCAGCTCCAATTGCAGTTATAAATCGTTCCTTCGGCCGAACAACTTCGCCATCCCAATCCTCATCACCTTCGAGGAATGGAACAACTGGTGTTCCGTCAATGATTTGGCTCTCAATCACCGTTAGCGGATCAAGACGTACCAACTCGCCATCGTGATTGGCATATCGATCACATGCGCCAGACTTACCTTCGGCGATGTAGCACATGACCGGACATGCATCGCATCTGATCTTTTCTGGTTTTGTATTTGGCGTATCAGTCATTCAAATTCTCACTTCATCGCCTTTAGTGCGGCCATCACTTTATCTGGTGTAGC
>CAZXZQ010000350.1:0-2817 GCA_964645215.1 uncultured Rhizobiaceae bacterium
CTTAATGACATCTTGGGTCAGAAGTGGTCATCGGGCGCATAATTCATTTTAGTCGCTAAGTCCGCATACCGGACATTGCATTAGATCAACTATTATCTAATACCTACTCATAAACTTACCCAAGTTTCATCTTCACCTGCAGAAAATCTTGCCATGCTAGACGTTTATGTGCTGGCTGACGTAAAAGGTAAGCTGGATGCAATGTTGGTATAGCTGGAATTTTTGACTGGTCTGCGGAAAGCTCCGTCCATTTGCCGCGCAGTTTCATAATACCGTCAGTTGTCTTCATCAAAGTTTTTGCAGACGAGCCGCCCAGCATCACAATGACTTCCGGCCCAACAAGTTCAATATGGCGCTCTATGAATGGGCGGCAGATTTCAGTTTCCTGAGGCGTGGGTGTTCTGTTGCCCGGTGGCCGCCAAGGAATAACATTCGTGATGTAAGACGTCTCGCGGGTTAGATTTATTGCAACAAGCATTTTATCGAGCAATTGGCCCGCTCGCCCAACAAAGGGAAGACCTTGCATATCTTCGTCCCGCCCTGGCGCTTCCCCAATAAACATAATACGTGCTTGCGGATTGCCATCAGCAAAGACGAGTGACTTTGCCGTGCGCTTTAAATTACAGCCATCAAAGCCAGCCATCGCCTCTTTCAGCGCTTCAAGCGTTTCACATTTTTGAGCAAGCTCACGCGCCGTTTCAACTGCTTGCCCATCCGGCATGGTTGCGGGTTGAACTGCAGGTGCAGCAGGCCTTGGTTGTGTTTGTTCGCGCCGCGCTAAGATCTCATCCGGGCTAGGCGTTACGCGTTTTGGCTGATTGGCAAGTGTCTTTGTTTCCTCAAAACGATTGACAGGTGCGTCCTCCAACAGGGTGTCTACACCTGCTTCCACATACCATTCAAGAATTTCTTGGACATTTTCCATGGACATATTTTAGCGGTAAACTGCGACAATGAACACATAATCTGTCGTGGATTCACAATCAATCTGCGCATAAATTCACTTATGCAAACGTTTAAGGCGTGCTATAAACAGCAAAATGAAGTTTGAAGGTTTTGGAGAAAATAATGTCTGAGGAAATGGCCGAACGCGAAAGCATGGAATTTGATGTGGTGATCGTGGGTGCTGGTCCGGCAGGTCTTGCCGCCGCCATCAAATTAAAACAGCTAAAAGCAGACTTGGAAGTTGTGGTGCTGGAAAAAGGACCGGAAGTTGGTGCGCATATTCTTTCAGGCGCAGTGGTTGATCCGATTGCTGTTGATCAGCTTTTCCCGGATTGGCGTGATGAAGACGGACATCCATTTCAAGTACCTGTCAAAAAAGATATTTTCTGGTTCCTGACCAAAGGCGGAAAATTCCGTTTGCCTAATTTTGGCATGCCTCCATTGATGAACAATCACGGCAATTACATCGTCTCACTTGGCAATGTCTGCCGCTGGTTGGCAGAAAAAGCAGAAGGTTTGGGTGTTGAAATTTACCCGGGCTTTGCTGCAGCTGAACTTATCTATGATGAGAGCGGGATTGTAAAAGGTGTTGCAACTGGTGATATGGGCATTCAGCGCGATGGAACGCCTGGCCCGATGCATGAACGCGGCATGGAACTTCACGGCAAATATGTGCTGTTCGGCGAAGGTGCGCGTGGTTCACTTTCCAAAGAACTCATTGCTAAGTTTGATTTGGCGAAAGATTGCGAGCCTGCAAAATTCGGCATCGGCTTGAAAGAATTGTGGGAGGTTGATCCTTCCAAACATGAAGAGGGCACTGTACAACACTCGTTCGGCTGGCCGCTTGATAAATCAACTGGTGGTGGTTCATTCCTATATCACTTGGACAATAATCAAGTCGTGGTTGGTTTTGTATGTCACCTAAACTACAAAAACCCTTATCTATCTCCGTTCCAGGAATTCCAGCGGTTCAAAACGCATCCTGCAATCAAGGATACATTTGAAGGCGGAACGCGTATCTCATATGGTTCGCGTGCGATTACCGAAGGTGGTTGGCAATCTGTGCCTAAACTTTCTTTCCCGGGCGGCGTATTGATGGGGTGTGCGGCAGGCTTTGTAAACGTGCCGCGCATAAAGGGTTCGCACAACGCAATGCTATCCGGCATGTTGGCAGCTGAGCATGTTGTCGAGGCGCTGGGCGCAGGTCGTACGAATGACGAGCTTTCAACTTATAATGAAGCTTGGCGCGACAGCGAAATTGGCAAAGACCTTAAAAAGGTTCGGAATGCAAAACCACTTTGGTCAAAATACGGTACGCCATTCGGCATCATGCTTGGCGGCATTGATATGTGGTTTAACACCTTGTTTGGTGGCTGGTCACCGTTTGGTACTATGTCTCATGGCAAAGCAGATCATGAATCGCTTGAACCTGCATCACAACATTCACCAATCGAATATGATAAGCCGGATGGCAAGCTTACGTTTGATCGTCTTTCTTCTGTGTTCTTGTCAAATACAAACCATGAAGAAAATCAGCCGGTTCATTTAAAGGTCGCTGATTTAGACAAGCAAAAAGCTTCTGAACTGCATGAGTTTGCAGGACCATCAACGCGCTATTGCCCGGCAGGCGTTTATGAGTGGGTGGATGGTAATGGCGATGCGATTGAGCTTGGTAAAGAGGCGGACGCAAAAGATGCAACTTTTGTGATCAATAACCAAAACTGCGTTCATTGCAAAACCTGTGATATCAAGGACCCTAACCAGAACATCAACTGGACCGTGCCGCAAGGCGGCGAAGGACCTGTTTACCCAAACATGTAATGTGAGGGGGCCAAAACGCGTACATCAAGACACTAATTAATGGGTTCAGAG
>CAZXZQ010000351.1:0-2812 GCA_964645215.1 uncultured Rhizobiaceae bacterium
CAATACTAAACTTCGCTGCGATCCAGTATTTGCCACTAACACTCACGGCTACAATTCTGTTTTCTGCACCCATCATGGTATGTTTGCTATCTTGGCCATTGCTTGGAGAGCGTGTTGGCATCTGGCGTTGGTCAGCCATCGTGATCGGGTTTTGTGGAATTCTGATTGCGATTCGCCCATTTGATGACAGTTTCCATGCAGCAGTATTTTTATCTCTCGGTGGTGCACTTTGCTTTGCCATATATTCAATTTTGACACGTAAACTCTCCGGCGTGGTGGCGAGTGATACAATGCAATTTTATTCAGGTGCAATCGGAACGTTTGTTTTGCTCCCATTTGCTATTACGTTTTGGCAAAACCCTGAAACCACATTCCAATGGACAATTATGATTCTGTTGGGGTTCTTCGGATGGTTCGGCCATGAATTGCTAACCCGTGCGCATGGCTTTGCCTCTGCTAGCACGCTGACGCCCTTCAGCTACGCATTTATCATTTATTTGACTGTGTGGAGTGTTTTTGTATTTGACCACTTGCCAGATAGGTGGACCATAAGTGGTGCAATTGTGGTGGTGATGGCTGGTCTGATCATTTGGTTCAGGGAAGTTAAGCAAGTTAAAGCGTCTAGTTAAGCCATGCCTACTTATGTTTGGTTTATAAGTATGTCGTCAGGGCTAGCCTCCAGCATGGCATGACACTCTAAATGCTTCGTTCACGTATCAATCAAGTTTCTTATGATCTCAGAATTGAAACTTTCTCTAAATCCGATTGCGACTAACCCAGTTGAAACATTATTTGGCGCAGGTGAAATTGACCAACGTTTGCCAACGACCTGAATTGAAATTTTTTCACCACTGATATCATTTACAAATCCTTTGGCGCGAACAAGTTCAGCTTTTGCTAATTCCTGAGCCAGCTTTTCAGCGTTGACAGACCTTTCAACGACAAAGCTGGAAGTTTCGAAAATGTTAGCCTGGTGATGCTGTTGGTTTTGATCTTCTTGCGCTCTTCCCAAGAAACTTTGCAAAAGTGTTTCCGGAGGCAATACGCCATGGCTTGTTGAGAGAATTTCCGCATTTGAAGATAAGTCTTTTAGCCATGATTCCGTATTAAAAAGTTCTTGATCTGAGGGAAGATCAGACTTGTTAACAACGATAAGATCAGCATCATTGATTTGCCGCGTAATAGTGTCCCCAACATAGGTGTCATTTGCTTGATCACGGATTGTCTCCGCATCTACAAGCACAATAACGCCGTCAAGATTGTATCCATTGATGAGAGAGACTGATGAAGCAATCGCGCCTGGCAACGCAACGCCGCTTGCTTCTAATAATACATGATCTGGCGGTGGGCTCATATTTACTAAATCCATCATGGCAAGTGTAAGGTCATTACCGTAACTGCAGCAAACACATCCGCCAGCGATGCTTATTATATCATCATCTTGCGCTTCAATGAGATCTTCATCGATTGGTAGTTCGCCAAATTCATTCACGAGTATTGCTAAGCGAATGCCATCTGCATTACGCAAGAGATGGTTCACAAGCGTTGTCTTACCGGCGCCCAAATATCCGCCAATGATTGTGATCGGAAGTGAGACTTCAGAGCTTTGCTGCATCAAAAATCCGTCCGGCTTGTACCGTGCCCCATATGCGAATGTCCTTTAACTCGCTATCGCTAACTTCAGTTGGGTCGTCCTCAAGGACAGCGAAATCTGCATGCTTACCGGCTTCGATGGAACCAATTTCGCCATCAAGTTTCAACGTATATGCGGCTCCAATGGTTATCGCATAAAGTGCATGGGCGACTGGAATTTTTTCATATTCACCTTGAACACGGCCAGAAGCTGTAATCCGGTTAACTGCACACCAAGCGGTAAAAAACGGACTAAGCGGCGTAATGGGCGCATCAGAGTGGATGGCCATTGGAATATTATTTTCAAGGGCTGTTCTGCATGCATTCATGCGCTCAGCTCTTTCCGGCCCGACTGTTAAATTATAATGCTCATCACCCCAATAAAAATGGTGGTTCGCAAAGAGGTTTACACACATGCCAAGCTTTGACATTTTTCGAAACTGCGCCGCATCTGCCAATTGGCAATGTTGCAATGTAAAGCGATGATCAGAATTGGGTTGTTTCTTAAGCGCTTTTTCAAGCATATCAATTGCAAGTTGCGTTGCCTCATCCCCATTTGTATGCGTGTGTACATGGAGGTCTTTTTCAAGCGCCTTCTCATAAATTTCGAGCATGTGTTCAGGCGGCGTGTACCAAAGGCCATTGGGTGCGCCATTAAAATAACCGGGAAACCGCATCCGCGCTGAAAAGCCTTGGATAGATCCATCAGCGACGACTTTGATCATGCCAAGACGCATACGATCAGTGGAACGTTTTCTTAAACTATCCGCATGATCAATTAGCTCTTGCGGGGTAAGTCCCTGAAAATATCTAAGTGCAACAACGCGAGTAGGAAACTTCTTTTCACCAGTGATCCGGATCATCATGTCTGCAGCTTCATCACTCATACGAGAAGCTAGATCAGTAACGGTGGTGACACCCGACCGCACACACAATTTTCCGAAATCACGAAGTCCGCGTTCATCGCAAGCAAGCATATCTCGGTCAAAGCCCACGTGAATGCCTACAGGTGTCATTACATCAGGACCTTTAAGTTCACCAGTCGGCAAGCCATCATCACCCAGTGGAACGCCCGGATGGTTGATGCCAGTTTTGAGCATTCCGGCAAGCTCTAAAGCTTTGGAATTTACATTCATGATATGGCCGGAAGCATGCAATACGCCAATTGGCCTAGTGGAGG
>CAZXZQ010000352.1:0-2801 GCA_964645215.1 uncultured Rhizobiaceae bacterium
CGTGGAGTGAAGCGTAATACGAGTAAGAGTACAAGCCCCATTGTCATTAATCGCATATGCGCTGCAGACTTTAAGAGATGCTCGCGTAAGCTGCTGTCTTCAGCAAGGCCAGATGTGATGACATCCATCAACCATAGGCCAATCGGCTCGGCTTCGATCCAGAAGAACCAAATAACAAAGCCACCAAGCACCGCTCCCCAATTATTGCCGGAACCACCAACGATCACCATCACCCAGATGAGGAATGTGAAACGAAGTGGTTGGTAAGCAGTTGGCGTGAAGAGACCGTCCACAGTGGTAAGCATGGCGCCAGCAACGCCGATGATTGCAGAGCCCATAATAAAGACTTGGAGATGGCGTCCCTTTACGTCTTTGCCCATTGCTTCGGCAGCTGTTTCATTGTCGCGGATGGCGCGCATCATGCGGCCCCAAGGCGAGTTTAACGCGCGCTCTGAAAGCCAGATCAAGAAAATAAGAACGATTGCGAAAAGACCGCAATAGCACAGTTTTACGAAAATAGAGGAGAAGTCGATGACAGACATGCCAAGCGACGCTGCCATGTCCTGATAGAAAGGCGATTGTTGAACCTCAACTTCATAAGGAACCAAGAATGGACGCGGTAAGCCATTTACGTTTTTCACACCACGGGTCAACCAGTCTTCATTTTTCAAGATGAAGATAATGATTTCTGAAATGCCGAGCGTTGCAATCGCTAGATAGTCTGAGCGAAGGCCAAGTGCGATCTTACCAATCAGCCACGCAAAGACTGCAGCAAGCATGCCGCCAACAATCCAGGAAATCATAATAGGGAGGTTAAGCCCACCAAGATTGCCTGTGCCAGCGGAATCATATGCTTCAATTGCAGCGACTGCCGGATCAAAGAAATATCGGGCTGCAAAATATCCAGCAATGCTAAAAATCGTAATCAGAAGCTTGCGTTCAGTGCCACTCGTTTTGAAGTAAATTAGGACTATGAAGCCAATCATGATGGCAGATACGAGAATCCCTAATAAGATGCCTGTGCCGCCTGCGTCTATGGCACCTTGCACAGGTGGCATGGAAACGAGCATGGCTGCAACGCCGCCAAGGGCGGCAAATCCCATAACGCCAACATTCAACAAACCTGCATAGCCCCATTGCATATTTAGGCCCAATGCCATGATGGCTGAAATCAGACAGAATTGTAGTACCTGTAAGGACGACTGCCAGCTTTGAATAAGCCCGACAGCAACGAACAATAGCGCCATAATGCCGAACATTGTGATGTTACGATTGATCGTCATATCGATTGTCCTTTCATCAGTCCGGTCGGTCGTACCAGAAGTACAATCACCAGAATTGAGAATGAAACTGCGAATTTATAATCCGTTGAAAGAAGCTGTACGAGACTTTCTGGTGCCCAGCTTTCCGGTGCTAAATATGTGATTACTTTTCTATAGGCGAAGGTGATGAAGAGTTCGGAAAATGCAATGACAAATCCACCTAAAATAGCACCTACGGGATTGCCAATGCCACCCACAATTGCGGCTGCGAAGATTGGCAATAACAGCTGGAGATATGTGAACGGTTTGAAGCTTTTGTCGAGGCCGTAAAGCGTGCCAGCAATCGTCGCGAGTGCAGCGGTTATAATCCAGGCAATCATGACCACGCGTTCCGGGTTGATGCCGGAAAGTAGTGCTAAATCCTCATTGTCTGAATAAGCGCGCATGGATTTACCGGTTTTGGTTTTGTTCAAAAACCAGAAGAGGGCTGCGACGCAAAGCACAGTAATTAAGATCGTAATGCCCTGCGTTGTCTTGAAAGCAAGGCCTTCGTTCAGGCCAGTTATTTCTTTGAACTCGCGTGCGGTGATGATGAAGCGTTCGCCATCACGAAACTGTTGATCATCGGGGCCAATTACGAAGCGGATCAACCCATTCATGAAGAACATCACGCCAAGAGAGGCGATAAGAAATATCACCGGCGTAGATTTCTGCTTTCGATGGTATTTATAAACTATTCGATCAGTTGCAAGCACGACCAATATGGTTGCGCCAATGCCAAGAGGCATAGCAAGCAGGGCAGTAGGCAGTGGACCCAAATTAATGCCAGAGGCTTGCATGAACCAAGTGATCAAGATTGTGATCATGGTGCCGAATGCCATGGTCTCGCCATGGGCAAAGTTTGAGAAGCGCAAAATGGCGTAAATCATGGTCACGCCAAGCGCGCCGAGCGCCAGTTGCGAGCCGTATGTTGCGCCCGGTACCAGAACAAAATTTGTAATAAGTGTAATTGCGTTTAGGAAATCCATAGAACTAACCTTTAACCTCCCAAGAACGCTTTGCGGACTTCAGGGTCTGCCATCAAGGCGGCTCCTGTGTCCGTGTATCTGTTTTCACCCTGCACCAATACATAGCCCTTGTCGGCAATGTTAAGTGCTTGTTTTGCATTTTGTTCGACCATTAAAATTGCAATGCCAGTTTTGGCAATTTCAATAATGCGGTCGAAGAGCTCATCCATGACGATTGGCGATACGCCCGCCGTTGGTTCGTCAAGCATTAGAACTTTTGGTTGGGTCATCAATGCCCGACCAACGGCCACCTGTTGACGTTGACCGCCAGAAAGTTCACCTGCGGGCTGCCGACGTTTTTCTTTCAAAATCGGGAAGAGTTCGAACACCTGCTCCATTGTGCCTACAATGTCATCATCACGAATGAAGGCGCCCATTTCGAGGTTTTCTTGAACCGTCATAGACGTAAAAACATTGCTTGTTTGTGGCACAAAGCCCATGCCTTTTTGAACGCGGGCTTGCGGGGTGAGGC
>CAZXZQ010000353.1:0-2799 GCA_964645215.1 uncultured Rhizobiaceae bacterium
ACCAAGATGTAAGTAAGTTTGGCTAGGCTGATTTCAAAAAAAAACAGATAGTGAAGGTAAGGCATACGACCCAATCAGGATGTTTGGCTTACCCTCATTTCTATTGGGGCTTATTTTAATTGTAGGCGCATTTCTGGGTATAGTTATCCCGTTTGAAAACTCTTATACTAAATGGCTGCTACTCATTTTGGGTGCTGGATGTGTCTTGACTGGGATGTATTTACGCAATCGCAAACTGGGTGTGATTTCAACAATCTGCATTATTGGAGTGGCAGTAGTATTCTTTAATTTTTGCCTTTTTGCTTGTAGCGAACAATATCAGCCTCTTTTCTGAGCCTGCCTTTTAGTTTTTTAAGAGGCAGGTTTTCTTTTTGTGGTGCGTCTTTGCCAAGCGGGTTCCATAAAATTTTGCCACTCTCATCTTTCGATGGCGTTGAAATCATCTGGTCGCGTTTTGCATTGTGTACGCACATGGAGAGAGGACCATTAGGCGTTGCCACCATAAAGACGCAGCCATCACAGCGGTCGCGTGTGAGTTTCTCTGCATCCATAAAGTTATGAATGAAGAAATTGATGCGATGCACGCCATTACCTTTGAAAATACCGTGTTTCAACTGCCAGAATTTTCGTGCCAAAAACTTCATGCCGCCCCACATGAGCGAAGGTGATGTTAAAGCGAGTCTCAATGCACGTGGCAAAACCGATGATGGGTCCGCCCAATTTTCACCTGTGCCCGAAACCTTTTTGAAAAGCGTATTAAAAAACGGTTGGTCATCGAACAGAACAGTGCGTGTTTTCCCGCTCACGAGTAGGGCAGTATATTTATTACAATCTGGGTGGCCAATAAGTGGGTGATCAAAAGTGAGGTTAAGGCCTGTGCCTTTTTCCAGTGCACGCATCACGCTGCGCTGCGTAATCAATGCTTCATCGCGCTCACGCAAAACCCCGCGCCCTGTATCTGCCTGAAGCTGAAATGAAGCCAGATAAATTGTGTCAGCGTGGTCTGCAAAGAAGGACACGAGGTCAGGCACTTCGTGGAAATTTTGATCAAATAAGGTTGTATTGAACATCACGCGCAGGCAAGTACCTTGCGCGCGCTCGATATATTGCAAGCGAATTTCATTGAGTGCCTGCTCACTCTTATAGTTCTTACGCTCTTGCGTGAGGTCAACATGAAAAACCACATCATCAAGGCCAGCTTTGGCCAAGGCGTTTAACATCTTGGTGCTGGCTTTAATGCCATTGGTAAAAAGCGCTGAACGCATATTGCGTGCTTTGATCATCTCAACAATTTTAACAAGATCAGGGATAGAGCGAAGCGTTGGGTCACCGCCGGTGATCTGAATATTGGTGTGGTCTCCATAATGGCGATGGATCATCTCAATGCGCCGCTCAAGCTCAAAGAGGGGAACATCTTTAACAGTCTCCGCGAGGTCGGAGAGATAGCAAAGCGTGCAATCCAAATTACAACGTTGCGTGATTTCGAGTGCCACACAGGCTACTGGAAACACACGGCCGGCAAGTTGTGCCGGTTCATAGGCTTGATGGCGTTTCAACCCATCACGCAGTGGCTTTGCCGGATCCTCTGCAAATTCTGGTTTGGGGCCAGCCGGTTGAAAGGCCTGAATTTCTTCAGGCGTCAAATAGACATCCGGATTCGCTTGCGTGTTCATGCTGTAATCTTTGCTGGAGCTGTAGTCATAACTCAAATAACAAGTTGAAAACCACAAACAACTTTGAGTGATGCATAAGTCGGTGTTAAATAGAGGCTATGACAGAAAAACGCTTCTTCCTCGATGTTAAATCTTCCGTCTCAGGTCAGGCCTGGGTGGAGCGGCTTGATGGAAAGTCACGAAATACTGCATTGGCGATTTCACAAACATTGGATTTGCCGGAATTAATTGGCCGTGTTTTGGCAGGCCGTGAAGTTGAGCTGGACGATGCAGAAAAGTTTATGGCACCCGCGATACGCGATCTAATGCCTGACCCAAATGTATTAACCGATATGAATATAGCCGCTGACCGCATTGCGGATGCTATTACCCAAAAGCAGCAGGTGGCAATTTTTGGTGACTATGACGTAGATGGCGCTGCGTCTTCTGCGCTTATGAGCAAATTCTTAAGCCATCACGGTGTTAAAAGTGAAATCTATATTCCGGATCGCATCTTTGAAGGTTATGGCCCTAACCCAGAAGCGATCAAAACGCTCATCGATAATGGGGCAAAGCTTATCATCACGGTTGATTGTGGTGCCACGAGCTTTGAAGCACTCGCAGAAGCAAGAAAGCTTGGCGTGGATGTTGTTGTGCTGGATCATCACCAAATGGGCGAGGAGGGGCCAGTATGTGTTGCACTCGTAAACCCTAACCGTCAGGATGATTTGTCCGGTCTTGGCCATCTCTGCGCTGGTGGCGTTGTCTTCATGACGCTTGTTGCGACGCTTCGTGAATTGCGAACGCGTAATATCTATTCAGATACGCTTTCACCGCCTGATTTGCTTTCGTGGTTGGATTTGGTGGCGCTCGCAACTGTTTGCGATGTGGTGCCGCTCAAAGGCCTTAATCGTGCCTTTGTGGTCAAGGGCCTGCAAGTTATGGCCCAACAAGAAAATATTGGTCTACGTGCTCTTATGCGGATTGGTAGGCTCGATGGACCTCCACGGCCATATCATTTGGGGTTTGTGCTCGGGCCCCGCATCAATGCGGGCGGGCGAATAGGGGACGCTGCCCTTGGTTCACGATTATTGACAACGGATGATGATCATCTGGCAGATGAGATCGCGCACCAACTTGAAAACCT
>CAZXZQ010000354.1:0-2783 GCA_964645215.1 uncultured Rhizobiaceae bacterium
TGAGAATAGGCCGAGATGCTGTCGCATATATATGTGCCACCGTCGCAATATGTCGCAAAGTATTTTGCAATACGGAATTTATTGCTGAAGAATAATGCGCTATATGATTAGTTGCACTAAATCGCCATCAGGACATGAATTCATGCGTAAATTTTCTGCCTTCGCAATTGCCAGAGAGGCCATGCGCTCCAACAAGGGTTGGGAAAAGCAATGGGATAATCCCGAACCCCGCTCAAGCTATGACGTCATTATCGTCGGCGCTGGCGGCCACGGGCTTGCAACTGCCTATTACCTCGCTAAGGAACACGGCATCACCAACATTGCTGTACTTGAAAAAGGTTGGCTTGGTGGCGGTAATACGGGCCGAAACACAACGATTATTCGTTCGAACTATCTCTATGACGAATCCGCTGGCATGTATAACCATGCGATAAACCTATGGGAAGGTTTGAGCCAAGAGCTTAATTACAACGTGATGTTCTCCCAACGTGGCGTGATGATGATGGCCCATAATGTCCACGACGTGCAGGTGTTTCAACGTCATGTGCATGCAAACCGCTTAAACGGCGTCGACAACCAATGGATTTCTCCACAGGAGGCAAAAGAGTTTTGCCCGCCGCTGAGCATTTCAAAATCTGCTCGCTATCCGGTTATGGGCGCAGCCTTACAGAAAAAAGGCGGCGTTGCCCGTCACGATGCTGTTGCCTGGGGTTATGCCCGCAAGGCATCCGCCATGGGCGTGCATATCATTCAGCAATGTGAAGTCACCGGCATAAACCGTGACACATCGGGCGCTGTCACTGGCGTCAACACATCGCGCGGCACGATTAATGCAAAGAAAGTCGGCGTGGTTGCTGCCGGACATACCTCCGTCTTGATGGAAATGGCAGGCGTCCAAATGCCACTTGAAAGCTATCCGCTACAAGCGCTTGTGTCTGAACCGGTAAAACCAATTTTCCCATGCGTGGTCATGTCCAATACAGTACATGCTTATATTTCACAGTCTGATAAAGGTGAACTTGTCATCGGTGCTGGAACGGACCAGTATACGTCTTATTCACAGACGGGCAGCATTCATATTTCAACACATACGCTAGAAGCCATTTGCGAAATGTTCCCGATTTTCCGTCGTATGAAAATGTTGCGCTCTTGGGGTGGCATTGTGGACGTGACACCGGACCGCTCGCCAATTCTTTCCAAGACGCCAGTTAAAGGACTTTACGTAAATTGCGGATGGGGCACAGGCGGCTTCAAGGCAACACCGGGTTCAGGTCATGTCTTCGCACATACAATTGCCAAGGACGACCCACACAAAATTAACGCTGGCTTGCATCTCGAGCGCTTCCGCAACGGCCGTCTGGTCGACGAAGCTGCTGCAGCAGCCGTAGCGCATTAGGGGAGAACTGAAATGCTAAAAATCTACTGCCCTTATTGTCAGGGATACTTCCCAGAAACTGAATTTCACGGCGAAGGCGAAGCACATATCGCGCGACCAGAAAACATGGCTGACATTTCTGACGAAGAATTTGAAAAGTTCTTCTTCATCCGCGAAAACCAAAAAGGTGTTGTATATGAGCGCTGGCGCCACCTGCATGGCTGTGGCCGCTTCTTCAATGCAGCGCGGCATTCGGTTTCGGATAAGTTCATCAAAACCTATAAGGCGGGCGAACCAAAACCAAAGCTAACACAAAAAGAAATTGATGCTGTGCTACCGCCCGCAAAGTCCACCCCAGCCAATGACGCCATATGGAAAGAGGAGGACAAATAATGGTTGGTTCTCCTGTAAATACCGGCAATAACCGCGTCGCTGGCAAAGGTATTCTGTCGCCAGCAAAAACCGTCACCTTTACCTATGATGGAAAATCATACAATGCGATTGAAGGCGATACACTTGCCTCAGCACTCCTTGCAAATGGCATTCATCTAACGGGCCGCTCGTTCAAATATCACCGCCCGCGTGGCATCTTGGGCGCAGGTCCCGAAGAGCCAAACGCGTTGATGGATATTTCACGTGACGCTGCTCGTCGCCAACCAAACGTGCGTGCAACTGTACAAACCGTATTCGATGGCATGATTGCAAAAAGTCAAAACCGTTTCCCATCACTCGCCTTTGATGTGGGCGTTGCAAACGATGCGCTAGGCCGTTTCTTCTCTGCTGGTTTTTACTACAAAACCTTCATGTGGCCGCAAAAGGCGTGGGACAAATTATACGAACCTATTATCCGCAAGGCAGCGGGCTTGGGCGAAGCACCGGATCAACCGGACCCGGATAGATATGCGAACCGCTTTGCTCATTGTGAGGTACTCGTCATTGGCGCAGGCGCAAGCGGCATACAAGCAGCCCTCACCGCAGCCAAATCTGGTAAACGCATCATGCTCGTTGATGAGCAAGACATTATGGGCGGCTCGCTTCTTTCAGATGACACCGTTACAATCGATGGCAAGTCCGGCAAGGAATGGGTAGCAGGCGCAATCACAGAACTCGATAAGCTCGAAAACGTCACCCTACTCCCGCGCTCAACCGCATTTGGCTATTACAACCACAACATGGTTTGTGTTGCGGAGCAGGTGACTGAGCATCTTGCAAATCCTTTGCCCGACCAGCCGCGCGAACGTATGTGGCAAGTGCGTGCAGAAAAAGTTATTTTAGCAACTGGCGCGATTGAACGTCATATCGTCTTCCCGGACAATGACCGCCCGGGCATCATGATGGCATCCGCCGCACAAACCTATCTCAATAAATATGGCGTAGCAGTTGGGCAAAATATTGCCGTCTATACATC
>CAZXZQ010000355.1:0-2780 GCA_964645215.1 uncultured Rhizobiaceae bacterium
GATTTGAAATAGATGAAGTTTGGAAATCTCGAGGACGAGGCTTTCAGATGGACATTATTCAAGACAGTGGCGTTGTCATTCATTTGACTGGGCAGGTTTCATGGTCGCCAAATGAAAAGATCGTTGGCAAAGGTGATATAGAAAAACAAACACGTCAGTGTTTCGAGAACATACAGAGTTTATTGGCTAAAGTTGGTGACAAGCTGTGTGATATAGTTTCTATAACAACATATTTCACTGATAGATCACAGCTTCCATACATCCAGAAGATGCGTACCGAATTCCTGAAAGATGGATTTGAACCTGCGTCCACATCCGTGATGGTTGCAGGGCTTGGCCACAAAGATTTTTTAGTGGAACTGACTCCAATTGCGGTTATCCCTAAAGAGCGTTTTATCACGCCTTTATGAACGTTAGCAGAATCATCACAGCGGTCATTGAATATAGAACTGTGAACGTCCAATTTGGGTCACAACCAACCATTAGGCGATTAAATCATCATAGTTGCTTTGCCCGCACACCCGCTATTCACACCTAACCAATCTTGTCTTGCGTCTTCGTTTCAAAGTCACTTGCATCGTGGCGTTCGTGAAGTTGTTCCGATGGATCGTCTCCCATCGCGCGATTGACCATACGCCCACGGATAACTGCTTCACGTTTCGCGATCTGTTCTTGCCAACGATTTACGTGTTTGTAGGAATCAGTCTCAAGGAATGTTTTCGAGTCGCCATAAAGCTTGCCCTGACACAAAACGCCGTACCAAGGCCAGATTGCCATGTCTGCGATGGAGTATTCATCGCCCGCAAAATATTCGTTTTCTGCCAAATGACGATTAAGCACATCAAGTTGGCGTTTGGTTTCCATCGCAAAGCGGTTGATTGGGTATTCAAATTTTTCCGGTGCATAGGCATAGAAGTGACCAAAGCCACCGCCGAGATAAGGGGCTGAACCCATTTGCCAGAAGAGCCAGTTCATGCATTCGGTTTTACTTTTATGATCGGTCGGAATGAATTCGCCAAATTTTTCTGCCAAATATAAAAGGATAGATGCGGATTCAAAAACACGAGTAGGCGTGTCTGTTGAGTGGTCCATCATTGCTGGAATTTTGGAGTTCGGATTTGCCTCCACAAACCCGCTGGTGAACTGGTCGCCTTCGCCAATGTTAATAAGCCAAGCATCATATTCTGCACCGGAATGGCCTTTTGCCAAAAGTTCTTCCAGCATGATCGTTACTTTCACACCATTAGGCGTGGCGAGTGAATAAAGTTGAATAGGGTGCTTCCCAACAGGGCGATTTTTTTCAGAAGTGGCACCCGCAATTGGGCGATTAATATTTGCAAATTTTCCACCGCTTGATTGGTCCCATGTCCAAACTTTCGGGGGCGTGTAAGTATCAGTCATCATAAAATCTCCGGGAGTAAATATGTCTCTAATCTAGTGTGTCTGGGTGAGAAGTGAAAGAGCAATTTGAAAGTTCATCAAATCGTGAAGAAAGGCTTTCCGCTATCTTCTGTTTATGGCACAGTAAAGGCGGAGATGCTGTGTCTTTGGAAGGAAAATTTCATGGAAGCAAGTTTTTCACGCCGCAAGGTTCTTGAGCCAGCTGAGTTGAAAGCATTGAATGAAAAGAGTGACCTATATGGCTTTCTGCAAATCGGCAGTCATGTAGGTGCGATATTAATCGCAGGCTATTTGCATGCGCTTGCAATGGGAACATGGTGGGTGCTGGCGACCGGTTTTATGCTCGGTGTGCTGATCAATTTTATCTATGCAGCTCAACACGAACTTTCCCATGGCACCGTGTTTAACACGAAGTTTTTTAATGAACAGTTCGGCCGGGTAGTCGGGTTTGTTATGTTGTACCCTCGCGATTTTGACCAAATACAACACTTTGCACACCATCAATATACCCAGGATTGGGAGCGTGATGGTGAACTTACGCGTGAGCCTTATACATTGCGATCTTATCTACTTTGGCTCTCAGGCATCACGTATTGGCAGAGCCGGTGTTTTGGGATAGTGCGCCGTGCGCGAGGCATCATCATCGAGCCTTACATAAAGAAGGACGAGGAAGCGAAAGTTATTCTGGAATCGCGTCTGCATGTCGCTAGTTATTTGTTGATTGCGATTGCATCGCTTTATTTCCAATCTTGGGCAGCACTTACGTTTTGGATTATACCCATGTTGCTGACCAAGGGTGTTCATCAGTTGCAAAATACGATTGAGCATCTTGGGTTGTCTCATGAAGAAGATATTATTGAAAACACACGCTCTACACGCGCGAATGCGATTATACGCTGGCTTTGCTGGCAGATGCCTTATCATACCGCGCATCATACCTTCCCAACTGTGCCGTTTTGGAAGCTACGCAAGTTGAACGAGAAGCTTGAAAATGTAACGGGCGAAGTACATCGCATGGGCTGGATTGAATTTCAGATTGAAGTGATCAAAAAACTTTCCCAAAAGGATGAGAGCCAATACCCGATGAACGAGGTATGGATTGTTCCGCAATCAGGTGGCCGTGCGGCAATTCGCATGCAGGCTGAAGGCTGATGCGTAATCTTCATCTCTATACATCGCTTTGGGCCATGCAGCCGCATGACCAGACAGGCGTGAAACTACCTTATGAAGAAGTTTGCGAGATGGTGGCCAGCGCTGGTTATCACGGCATGGCGCTTGATCTTGGGGCGGGCGATGTGGCGCAAGCCTATGAAGTGCAGCCATTGATGGAAAAGGTTGGGCTGACACCACTTATTGTGGCTTTCCCGAAAACGGTGGAG
>CAZXZQ010000356.1:0-2716 GCA_964645215.1 uncultured Rhizobiaceae bacterium
ATCTTGTTATTATGATGCCTGTAAATACTAAATATAGTATTAATTTAATTTTACACAAGCAACATAAAACAGACCAAAATATGAATTTTTATTCAAATTTTGACACGCAATAACACATCACCGAAATTCGGTTCTGCATACACTCAACTCATGAAAAAAGAGACTTTTGCCGCATTTAATTTGAGTAAGCCCTCAAAAGCACTCGACCCTATGCAATCATCCCCATGCATTTCGAGTTCTAACCTATCAATAGATTTCAATGCGTCAATATGTTGTTTCAGAAAAATACAAAAAAACTACATATTGTATATTCTGTGTGGATTACGTGGAAAAAATAAAAAAAAGATTCTATGGAAAATCAGCAACTTGCTTAAAAAGCGCTATTTTCGTCTCAAAATATATATTGATTTGTTAAGGATTTCAGGACTCTGCGATTCTATGAGAAAAACCGGATCAAGAAGACAGAATCAAATGAGAATCGGTACAATATTTAGGAGTCTTATCTGGTCGTTATTCTATATATAGCGCCTTCATCCGAATCTGTGAGAAACCAAAGCGCTCCATCTAAGAATGCGCGAATATCTCTTATACGGCCATATTCATCGTCAAAAAGCTGTTCTTCATGGGTAATTCTGTTGCCTTCTACCTCTAAACGAGAGATTTTCCCGAATTTGAGCGAACCAGCAAAGAGATTGCCTTTCCAGAAGGGAATTTTATTGCCTTGGTAAAAGTCAAAGCCAGATGGGGCGATGGAAGGATCCCAATAATATATAGGTTGCTCAAACCCTTCAGCAGAGACCCCAAGGCCAATTTTAGCACCTGAATAGTGTTTACCATAGGAAATCACAGGCCATCCGTAGTTCTTACCTGCTTTAGGGATATTGATTTCGTCACCACCTTTGGCGCCGTGGGCGAGGGTCCATAATTCGCCAGTCGTGTCATTTAAGGTTGCCCCTTGCGGGTTACGGTGGCCAATTGACCAAATTTCGGGGAGGGCGTCTTTATTATCCACGAATGGATTGTCTTTAGGGACAGTACCATCCGTATTTATGCGAATAACGGAACCTGCGGCATCAAATGGGTCTTGCGCGCGGGGGCGGTCTCCACGATCACCAATAGTGAAAAAGAGTGTTCCATCGTTTGCCTGTACGATTCGCGAGCCAAAATGACGCCCGCCATTTGTTTTCTTTTTCATGGAATAGAGAATTTTCACATTTTTTAAGCTTGGTGCAATTCCATTCTCTAAAATTGCTGCCGCTATGGCGGTGCCAACGCGTCCTTGGTTCTCAGCATGTGCAAAGGTGAAATAGATACGTTTATTAGCTTCAAAGTCTCGATCAAGCACCACATCTAACAATCCACCTTGGCCAATCGCTTCGATTTTTGGCAGGTTTTGCACCAGTCTTTGAGTTTTAGGTTGTGCAGGATCGATAATGATCAGCTCGCCGCCACGCAGTGTCACCAGCAATTCACCATTTGGCAACATGGCCATTGCCCAAGGCGTATCAATATCTGTTGCTATTTGCTCGACGCTTATAGTGCCGCGTTCCGTTTTATGGATGTCTGCTGCCAATAAGGCGCTAGGAAAAGTGAGTAAGAGATATGAAGTAAGAATAAATAGACATTTTTGCATGTAGCTTCTTTCCTCAAGATTGAGCGACTAGTTCTAATCTAATACAAGCGGCAATAATATTGTAGCTGTTTCATCCATTGTTTGGGTAATCTGCCCCTTGCTTATAAAGCCTTTTCGCGTTTTGATGGCGCCAGAATCACGAGGCTTAATATGACTGATACGAACCAATCTCCTCACTATGCAGGCTTTAACGCCTATAATGCTGACCCAATGTTGCAGCTTGTGACACGCGCATTGCCTGAACAGCTCAAAGAAGGATTTGCCAAACTTGGTCAATGGGCAGGACATGCTGAGACCATTAAACTTGCAGCATTGGCCAATGATAATCCGCCAGAATTGCATACATATGACGCTAAGGGTAACCGACTTGATAAAGTAGAGTTTCATCCTGCATGGCATGCCTTGATGCGCAAAAGCGTAGAGAATGGTCTGACGAATTCAATCTGGGTTGGAAACGAAGCGGAGAAGGGCAATTCAAACCTTGCTCGCGCTATCCGCTTTTATATGATTGCTGGTGTCGAAATGGGGCATCTTTGCCCGATAACAATGACAAATGCATCTGTGCCAAGTCTCAATGCATCACCGGAAGTACTGGCGAGTTGGTTGCCGAAAATTCAATCTGCTAAATATGACCCAAGTAACAAGCCAAGGGACAAAAAACATGGCGTTTTGATTGGCATGGGATTGACCGAAAGAGAGGGCGGTTCCGACGTTCGTTCCAACAAAACACAAGCCCAGCCGCTTGAAAATGGTCTTTGGCGGATCAATGGCCAGAAATGGTTTATGTCGGCTCCGATGAATGATGCTTTTCTGGTGTTGGCGCAAACACAAGAAGGCATGGGGTGCTTTCTTCTGCCGCGCATATTGGATGATGGCAGCACAAATGGGCTTGAGTTTCAGCGATTGAAGGATAAGCTTGGCAATAAATCCAATGCTTCAAGCGAAGTGGTATTTAATAACAGCATCGGCCATTTGCTTGGCAAGGCAGGGGACGGCATTAAAACCATCATGGAAATGGTAACGCTCACGCGTCTTGATTGTGCCTTGGGTAGTGGCGGGTTAATGCGTACATCGCTGGCAGAG
>CAZXZQ010000357.1:0-2703 GCA_964645215.1 uncultured Rhizobiaceae bacterium
TTCGCAATACTAATTTGGTTCATGAGATTATCTCCTGCATTAGCAGTTCAAAATATTAATTGGAATTATTTTTTTGTATTATGCGTTTCGCAATTCGCGTTCTGCATAAAGCGCATCTTGGTAAGAAAAATCTTCCTTCGGGACCCGCGCGAGCCATTGATGTTCCGGTTGGCGTTCGGCAAGCGCTTCATCGATCTCTACTTCATCGAACCCGCAGGTGCGTGCGAAGCCATATTGATCGGCAATCACATGACCGACGGCACGCAAGCGCCCTTTAAAGCCCAACATGCGCAATTGCTTTGCCAGCGAAAAACCGCGACCATCTGCGAAAGAAGGAAACGGAATGCGGATCATCGCAACATTGTCGAACAAAGCGATAAGACTTTCCGTGTCGACGCTATTCGGAATATCGAGGCAGGTGTTTTCTGCAATCTTATCCGCAACGTCCTGACCAAATTTTTCAAGGTCGATGAAAAGGCCGCCCTTTGCTTCCCATTCGTCTTTTACAAAACCGCTATCACGTACCAAAATTGACATATCCAACCTCCCTACGCAGCCTGCGCTTCATCGGAATAAAGCGCATCCTTAAACGTGTCCGCGCCAACACGGCGATAGCATTCGAGGAAAGTTTCTTCATCCGTTTCACGAATATCCAGATAACGATCAATGATACGCTCAACAGCTGGAATAATTTCTTCATATGAGAATCCCGGACCAGCACGCTCGCCAATCGTTGCAGTTTCTGTACCATCTCCACCAAGCGTAATCTGATAGCTTTCAACGCCTGCCTTGTCCAAGCCAAGAATGCCAATATGACCAACATGGTGGTGACCACAGGCATTAATACAGCCAGAGATTTTTACCTTAAGTGGGCCAATATCTTTCTGACGTTTCAAATCTTCAAACGCATTTGATAATTCTTGCGCAACCGGAATGGAACGTGCAGTTGCAAGCGCACAATAATCCATGCCTGGGCAAGCAATGATATCTGATAAAAGTCCAATATTTGCAGTCGCTAGCCCAGCTTCTTTCAATACGTTGACGATTTCCGGCAAGTCATCACGGCGCACATGCGGCAAGATGATGTTTTGCTCATGGCTCACACGCAATTCATCATAGCCATAGGCTTCAGCCAAGTTTGCCATAACACGCATTTGGTCTGCCGTCGCGTCGCCCGGAGTGCCACCAATGGGTTTCAGAGAGATCGTCACCATTGCGTGGTTTGCATCCTTATGCTCTGCCACATTGGTCTCAACAAAGGAGCGCAGCAAAGGATCAGCTGCAATAATTTTTGAAAGCTTCTCTTCATCCACGGCTGCTTCGTCATATTTAGGTGGCTGGAACTGCGCTTCAATTCCTTCTACCATTTCTGCGGATGGGGCGATGTGATGTGCCTTCTGCTTGACGAATGCAACCTCGATCATCTCTTTTAAAGTTTCAAGGCCAGTTTCATGTACTAGGATTTTGATTCGAGCTTTATACTTGTTGTCACGACGGCCGTTCAAATTATAAACCTGCAAAATTGCTTCAAGATAAGGAAGCAAGTCTGCCTTTGGTAAGAACTCGCGAACCGTCTTGCCAATCATCGGTGTACGGCCAAGACCACCCCCGACGATGATTTCATAGCCGGGTTCGCCCGCTTCATTGCGCATCATTTGAATGCCAATATCATGTGCCTTGATAACCGCGCGGTCGTTCGGCGCTCCTGTAATTGCAATTTTGAACTTGCGCGGCAAGAATTGAAATTCCGGATGATCGGTTGACCATTGACGCATCAGTTCAGCAGTTGGGCGTGGATCTTCAATTTCATCTGCAGCCGCACCAGCGAAATGGTCAGCAGTTACGTTACGAATACAATTGCCTGATGTTTGGATTGCATGCATTTCAACATCTGCCAGTGCGTCCAGCATGTCTGGTACATCTTTGAGTTTTGGCCAATTATATTGAATGTTTTGGCGCGTGGTGAAGTGGCCATAACCCTTATCCCATTTCTCAGCGAGCAATGCCAATTGGCGCATTTGTTTGCTGCTAAGTGTACCGTAGGGAACCGCAACGCGAAGCATATACGCATGCAATTGCAGATAAAGCCCATTCATTAGGCGTAGTGGTTTGAACTCATCTTCTGTGAGCGAACCATCAATGCGGCGCTCCACTTGTGCGCGAAATTCTTTCACGCGATTGCGGACAAAATCATGATCGAATTGATTGTAAGAATACATACCTTATAACTCCGCTTGTTTGCCATGGTCGGGATAATTTGAAGGGCCCCGCGTTCTAAATGCCTCGCGGAAATGGGTTGGCTCAGGTTTTCCATCATCGCCCAGTTGTGCATCAGCTAGATACGCACCAACGATTTCATCTACCTGTTTAGCCGCTTCTACGAGCGCATCATTGGCAGCATTTTCTTCATCGAAATATGCAGCATCTTCATGTTTGCGAGACCAGCCGCCTGTCTTGGTGAGATAGATCACATCGCCTTCTAACAGGTGATTGGCAGTGACAACTTTAGGAGTGAATTTACGTGCCATTATAATGTTCCTGTTTGGGCAAGTTTTTCTTCGTTCGTTTTAAGTGCTTCCGCAGCCTGACGTGGTTCAAGACCAAGCATCAAGATTGCTGGACCATCAAGCTCAAGTGTTTCAGCAAGGCTTGATAGCTCACCAACTGATGTTGGAATGATGCGTTGATTGGGGCGAGAAACAT
>CAZXZQ010000358.1:0-2693 GCA_964645215.1 uncultured Rhizobiaceae bacterium
GCTTCCATAGGCGTGCACATATGGCGCTGATTTGATGAATTTTTCTGCCCCCGTGTCTTTCGCAACCGCTAGATGCTGTTCCACACTATCATACATAACTTTGTGCAGCTCCGCAGTGATACGCTTCATGTCTCTTAAATTTGCTTTGCGCAAAAATTGAATAAGCCAAGGCACCATTTTTGGCAGGTAAGACCATCTCGCAAAGAGTGGTTGTTCGGGATTAAGCAGCATGCCCGGCGCTTTAAAAATCAAACCCGGCGTTGAAACGGGGATAATGCCTGAAGATGCTAAAATGCCTGCATTGCCATAAGAGGTTCCTGCAGCTACGCCTTCTCGGTCTATGAGCGTGACGGCATATCCTTTGCGTTGCAGCCAAATCGCGGTTGAAACGCCAACGATACCTGCACCGATAATTGCTATATGATTGCCGCTCATAAATCTGCTCCTCTACAACTTGAAGATAAGCATCATCGTTACATCAAGGCAATAAAAAAGCCCCGGCGAAATCACCGGGGCTTCTTTAATCTACATTTGGAAGGATTATGCAGAGTAGTACATGTCGAATTCGACCGGGTGTGGTGTCATTTCGTAACGTTCAACTTCTTCCATCTTAAGTTCGATGTAAGCGTCGATTTGATCTTTATCAAACACGTCACCTTCAAGCAGGAACTTGTTATCTTTTTGAAGGCTCTCAAGTGCTTCACGAAGCGACCCACAAACAGTTGGGATGCGCTTAAGCTGGCTTGGAGGCAGATCGTAAAGATCTTTGTCCATTGCTTCACCTGGGTGAATCTTGTTGTTGATGCCGTCAAGGCCAGCCATAAGCATTGCAGCAAATGCAAGATATGGGTTTGCCATTGGATCCGGGAAGCGAACTTCAACGCGCTTGGACTTCGGAGAAGAACCAAACGGGATACGACAAGATGCTGAACGGTTACGTGCAGAGTAAGCAAGTAGCACGGGTGCTTCGTAGCCAGGAACCAAACGCTTGTAAGAGTTGGTTGATGGGTTTGTGAAAGCGTTTAGTGCTTTAGCGTGCTTGATGATACCGCCAATGTAGTAAAGGCAGTTTTCTGAAAGACCCGCATATTCGTTACCTGCGAAAGTTGGCTTACCATCTTTCCAGATAGACTGGTGAACGTGCATGCCAGTACCGTTATCACCATAAACTGGCTTCGGCATAAATGTTGCAGTTTTACCGTATGCATGTGCAACTTGGTGAACAGCATATTTGTAGATTTGCATTTTATCAGCGTTCACTGAAAGCGTGTCGAACATAATGCCAAGCTCGTGCTGAGCAGCAGCCACTTCGTGGTGATGCTTTTCAACTGTTACGCCCATTTCTTTAATTACTGAAAGCATTTCGCCACGGTAATCTTGACCTGAATCAATTGGAGGTACCGGGAAGTAACCGCCTTTAGTGCGTGGGCGGTGGCCCATATTGCCAGCTTCATATTCAGTAGCTGTGTTCGAAGGAAGCTCAGAACAATCAAGTGAGAAACCTGTATTGTATGGTTCAGCAGAAAAACGAACGTCATCAAATACAAAGAACTCAGCTTCAGGACCAACAAACACCTGGTCGCCAATGCC
Organism: uncultured Rhizobiaceae bacterium; assembly: GCA_964645215.1. Taxonomy (GTDB): domain Bacteria; phylum Pseudomonadota; class Alphaproteobacteria; order Rhizobiales; family Rhizobiaceae; genus JAALLB01. The sequence goes on from CAZXZQ010000358.1 coordinate 1,591, forward strand.
AGTTGATTTCAAGTATGCTTCAGCTTTCTTCGCTGTGCCACGTGGGTCACGGTTGTAAGGCTCGCCTGTTACCGGGTCAACAACGTCACAGAAGATCGCCATTGTAGATTGCGCGAAGAACGGGTCCATATGCGCTGAAGCTGGATCCATAATCAATGTCATGTCTGATTCATTGATTGCTTTCCAGCCAGCGATGGATGAACCATCAAACATAATGCCATCTGCAAACATGTCTTCATCGACAAGGTCTGCATCCATGGTTACGTGCTGCATTTTACCCTTTGGGTCTGTGAAACGAACATCAAGATATTTGATGTCTTCTTCTTTTATTTGCTTGATAATTTCACTAGCTGAACTCATCTTATCGCCTTTCTCAGTTTACTAAATTGCGGCCCTAACCGCTGTCTTTAAAAAATTACTAAATTGCATCAGCACCAGTTTCGCCGGTACGAATGCGAATTACATCTTCAACATTAGATACGAAAATCTTTCCGTCACCAATTCTGCCTGTTTGCGCAGCATTGCGGATAGCTTCAACTGCACTTTCAACAGCTTCATCTGTTATGACAATTTCAAGTTTAACCTTGGGTAGAAAATCAACAACATATTCAGCACCACGATAGAGCTCGGTGTGACCCTTTTGGCGACCAAACCCTTTTGCCTCAGTTACAGTGATACCCTGCAAGCCAACTTCTTGAAGAGCTTCTTTTACCTCATCCAGCTTGAATGGCTTTATAATTGCTTCGATCTTTTTCATAATAGTTTCCAAAGTGCATTACTTTGGATGTAATTGCTTATATGCTGACAAATGAATCAAGAAAAACAGCAAGCGCAAGTACCGCAATTCTACGGATAATTATTGCTTCTATATAACACCAAACCCTTTTTGCATAATTTTTAGGCAATTCGCTGATTTTTTAGTCACTATTTTAAATCTACAACAAAACTTAGAGACAAATAATTGTTTCAAAAAACTGAAATTAAGGCTTGGATTTATCTGAAAAGCCCCTTATAAGCCATTCGACCAACTGATTAATTCAGCTTCATCGCGGGTATGGTGAAATTGGTAGACACGCCAGATTTAGGTTCTGGTGCCGCAAGGC
>CAZXZQ010000359.1:0-2684 GCA_964645215.1 uncultured Rhizobiaceae bacterium
TTTTTAAAGAATAAAATATGGGTTAATATTTTCTTAAATTTTCAAAGAATGAAAACATGCAAGCTTACCTAGATTTAATGCAACACGTTTTGGATAACGGAACCGATCGCGGTGATCGAACAGGCACAGGCACACGTTCAGTCTTTGGCCATCAGATGCGGTTTGATTTGTCTAAAGGGTTTCCGGTTGTAACAACCAAAAAACTTCACTTACGCTCTATAATCGTTGAGCTTTTATGGTTTTTGCGCGGTGAGACAAACATCAAGTGGCTTAAAGATAATGGTGTTTCAATCTGGGATGAATGGGCGGATGAAAAGGGCGATCTTGGTCCTGTCTATGGGTATCAATGGCGCTCTTGGCCATCACCAAACGGCGAATCGGTCGATCAGATTAAAGGGTTGGTTAAATCTCTAAAAGAAAATCCAAACTCACGACGCCATATTGTAAGTGCATGGAACCCGTCATTCGTGGATGATATGGCTTTGCCGCCATGCCATTGTTTATTCCAGTTTTATGTGGCGGATGGAAAACTTTCCTGCCAGCTCTATCAACGCTCAGCCGATATCTTTCTGGGCGTCCCGTTTAACATTGCGTCTTATGCACTTCTTACTATGATGCTGGCTCAAGTATGCGATCTGGAATTGGGCGACTTCGTGCACACGTTTGGTGATGCGCATCTTTATCACAATCACTTTGACCAAGCGAAAGAGCAATTATCACGCGAAACACTTGCGCTGCCGACAATGAAGATCAACGAGAAGGTGAAAGACTTATTCGACTTCACCTATGAAGACTTCGAACTGGTTGGTTATGAAGCGCATGCGCATATCAAAGCACCGGTGGCGGTATGAGTGAACTTCCAATTGCACTTGTTGTTGCCGTTGCAGAAAACGGCATGATTGGCATGGAAGGCGGTATGCCGTGGCATCTCTCGTCAGACCTAAAGCGTTTTAAACGCGATACGATGGGCAAACCAATATTAATGGGGCGAAAGACGTTTGAAAGCATTGGCAAGGCATTGCCAGGGCGTTTGAACATTGTGATTTCGCGCTCTGAATTTGAGGCTGACAACATTGTCCACGCATCGAGCATTGATGCTGCACTTTTTATTGCAGAAGGATGGGCATCGAGAAATGGTGCTGACGAGATTTGTATCATTGGTGGTGGGCAGATTTATAAAAGTGCAATTGAACATGCTTCTAAGCTGTATGTTACGCATGTGATGGCATCACCAGATGGAGACACAAAGTTTCCTGATATTAATGAAGCGGACTGGCAACCTGTATCTCGCGAAGAAGTGCCACGTGGAGAAAAAGACAGTGCTGATACGCTTTATGTGGTTTATGAACGCCGGAAATAACGTTATTGTTTTAACCACTTGCATAATTAGGCTTTTGACTGCATTGAAAACACCTAATTACATACTTATAACAAGCTCAAGAAATATTTCTAATACCAGAAGGAACATATATGTCCTGGAGTAATCAAAGTGGTGGAGGCGGCGGCCCGTGGGGCGGCGGCGGAAACAACGGCAATAATGGCGGCAATAACGGCGGCAACAACAACCCGTGGGGCAATGGTGGCGGCAAGCGACCATCTGGCGGTGGTGGCGGTGGAGATCAACCACCGGACATAGAAGAAATTTTCCGCAAAGGCCAAGACCAGCTTAAGAAAGCAATTCCTGGCGGTGGTGGCTTTAATGGCTCAACCATTTTGCTTGGTCTTATAATCGCAGTAGCTTTATATGGCTTCCAAGCATTCTATCAAATCCAAGAGGATGAGCTTGGTGTAGAGCTTCGTTTTGGTAAGCCAAAGGAAGAAGTTTCAAATGCTGGTCTCCATTTTCATTTCTGGCCAATAGAAACATATGAAATTGCAAACACTGCTGAGAACCAAATCAATATTGGCGCTACTGGGCGTTCAAGCACTGCTGGCATGATGCTCTCTGGTGACCAAAACATTGTGGATGTGGCATTTTCTGTTCTTTATCAGGTGAACTCACCAAATGATTTCCTCTTTAATGTAAGAGACCCTCAAGGCATGGTGCGTCAGGTTGCTGAAAGTGCGATGCGTGAAGTTGTTGGCAAACGTCCTGCGCAAGATATTTTCCGTGATGCACGTGCTGGCATTGCTGAAGAGGTTCGTTCTATCACACAGTCAACGCTTGATAGTTATAAAGCAGGCATCAACATCAATGCTGTAAACATTGAGGATGTGGCACCACCACCTGGTGAAGTTGCTGATGCGTTTGATGAAGTTCAGCGTGCTGAACAAAACGAAGATCAGTTCATTGAAGAAGCTAACCGATATTCAAATGAGCAATTAGGTGCAGCACGTGGTGAAGCAGCCCAGATTCTTGAAGATGCTGCAGCTTATAAAAGCCGTGTTGTTGAAGAAGCAAAGGGTGAGGCGCAACGCTTCATTTCTGTATATGATGAGTATGCAAAAGCACCGGAAGTGACACGCAAGCGCTTGTTCCTGGAAACAATGGAAAAAGTGTTGGGTGATTCAAATAAGGTTATCCTTGAGCAAGGAAGTAATGGACAAGGCGTTGTTCCTTATTTGCCGCTTAACGAACTCAATAGAAACAATCAATCTTCGGGAGCTCAATAATGTCTAATCGTATGCCATTTTTCTTGGTTGCATTATTCGTAGCCATTTACCTAATTTATAATTCTCTATTT
>CAZXZQ010000360.1:0-2677 GCA_964645215.1 uncultured Rhizobiaceae bacterium
TCATAAATACGATAAATTGAAAAGGCGTCGGCTTCACAGCCAACGCCTCCCCTCTCAAGCAAACTCGTATTTAGGTTCTTAGTTCTTAGCTTTATCAACCAACTGGTTGGCAGCGATCCAAGGCATCATTTCGCGTAGTTTCTCGCCAACTTCTTCAATCTGGTGTGCATCATTATTACGACGAATGCCTTTAAAGCGTGCTCCACCTGCGCGGTATTCCTGCATCCATTCAGATGTGAATTTACCGGATTGGATATCTGCAAGAACACGCTTCATTTCTGCCTTAGTCTCAGATGTCACAATACGCGGACCAGAAACATATTCGCCCCACTCAGCTGTGTTGGAGATTGAGTAGTTCATGTTGGCAATGCCGCCTTCATAGATAAGGTCAACAATCAATTTCACTTCGTGCAAACACTCAAAGTAAGCCATCTCCGGTGCGTAACCTGCTTCGACTAGCGTTTCAAAACCAGCACGAATGAGCTCAACAAGACCACCACAAAGCACAACCTGCTCACCGAAGAGGTCTGTTTCACATTCTTCTTTGAAGTTGGTTTCGATAATGCCTGAACGACCACCGCCAACGCCACATGCATATGAAAGTCCAAGGTCATGCGCATTGCCAGATGCATCTTGGTGGATCGCAATCAGACATGGCACACCACCACCTTTCATGTATTCACCACGCACTGTGTGACCAGGCCCTTTTGGCGCTACCATCAACACATCAATTGTATCTTTTGGTTCAATAAGACCAAAGTGAACGTTAAGACCATGCGCAAATGCAATAGCAGCACCGTCACGAATATTGTCTGCAATTTCGTCACGGTAAATATCAGCTTGAAGCTCGTCCGGCGTCGCCATCATCATCAGGTCAGCCCATGCAGCACCTTCAGAAACAGTCATGACGGTGAAGCCATCCGCTTCCGCCTTAAGTGCGGTAGTAGAACCTTCACGCAGCGCAACGCGCACGCCTTCAGCACCGGAGTCTTTAAGGTTCATCGCATGAGCACGGCCCTGTGAACCATAGCCAATGATAAGGACGTTTTTGCCCTTGATTAGGTTGAGATCAGCATCTCTGTCATAATAAACACGCATTATATTCTCCTATTAAGTGTTTGTATTTATGTTTCTTCTCCACAAAGAATGAGAAATTTCTCCACAGCATCCTTTGCAAAATTCTTAATTTTCCTTGGCTCCTTAACGTCTTCGTCGCCGAGCAAAACCCGCACCTGACTATCCGCCACAACAAGGCCAAAAAAGATGCGAAACGCATTTGCTTCGCTTGTAGAAATGAACCCGGCAGTTTTGCCAAGTTTAAAAATAGGCACTAAACGCTCACGCATGGCGAAAGGGCCATTTTCCAAAACAATTCGCCCGAGCGAAGATTTCTGATTGCCCGCATGTGCAACCGCCAAGCGATTAAGCGCGATTGAAACATCGCCGGTAATAACGGTCAGCCAGCTTTGCGCAAATTCACGCAACGTGTCTGCAAATCTCGTCAATGTTAGATTTTGCGCATCAAGTTTTGGCATAATGACTTTCGACGCCTGCCATTTAACGGTGGCGGTCAACAAACCATCGCGATCTCCATACCACTTGTAGAGCGTTTCCTTGGAACAACTCGCCCGCCGCGCAACAGCCGCCATAGAAAAACCGTCCCCCTCCTCAACCATCAAATCAAGAACAGCAGATAATACCTCCTGCTCACGAGGGCTAGGTGCCTCTTGGCCATCATCAATTTTTGCAAATTCATTCATAACCACAAAACGTACCGTACCGTACGGTACGCGTCAAGTATAGAAAACTATTTTGAAATTTTTAGGTTTTGCAGTGGTTTTAAAGATGCGCACCTAATTAGGTGTAATTAGTAAGCTGTTGTCGTAATTTTCGGTTTTTCCGGAGTCTTTTTTTGTGGGGGCGTTTGGGAAGATGAATGGCAGCTATGCGGACTTTTAGATAATTTTGATGATGTCGTAAAATCGATCCTTTTTTACAACGCAGAAATGTAAAACTTGCTGACAATTGATTGATTTATAAAGCTCAGGTTTTCCATTTGTACTCACTTATGCAAATATTATCCATTAGAGTCAAGAATCTGTCAAAAACTCCACTAGACATCGCTTCTGTTTCAAATTGCTTCAGTTTCTCAAGCCCCACTAATTCTTGCTCTTCATCAACATCTTCATATGTACTATAGAGGGCAAGTGCTTTTTGAAGAAAACTCTCCATTTCATCTGCTCCTATTTTACCCAAAGCATCGCGAACAGCTTTGATTTCAGAACGGCTCATATGAGCAAATATCCAATCAAAACCCTCATTGGTAAAACCGTTATGAATTGCTTGTGTTTGGTAAACTAGCTTTTCAACATCATCGAGAAAATCGTAACCTACACTTTCTCGGTTTTCATGGGCAACTTCCAGCACTAACATATATGGGCTTTCATTTAGATCCCAAAATGCACGTTTAATACCGCGTTTTCTATCTTCACGATTGAGTTGTCGGGCCTCCGCTTTCTTTTCTCGCAACGCAGTTTTCTGGTCACGTATTTTTGCGCGAGACTTCCGTCTTTTTTGTATTTCAAATTCTATACGTTTATTTCTTTCCAAGGAGGCATTTGATAACTCATCGGCTGAACGCGACTTTTGTAGCCATTTGGAAAGCGTGGAAAAACCT
>CAZXZQ010000361.1:0-2676 GCA_964645215.1 uncultured Rhizobiaceae bacterium
AACTGTTCTTTCATGAACAAGGAAAGTGCAGGAGCTTTAATTTTAGCAGAGTATCAATATAATGCTGAAGGTGATCCTTGTGCAACCGTTGGTCATACTATCAGTAATAATTATTTTTATATAGTATATCTGTGTTTTGACGATAAAAATAAATGTAATTATTGATTTGGTTTGTTCTAATCTTGAATAAAATTAGGATTTCCTTTTTGGCAGTTCGCTTGGGGTGGCGTGATGAGCATAAAAAATACAGTATCAAGTTTAGTAGTTTGTGGAGTTCTCGGTGCATGTACAGTGACACCTGAGGCTCTTACGGGCGAAGAAATCGTAACTTTCACAGATGACCGGCGTATTGAACTGGATGAAGGTCAGATAGCTGTGACTGCGCCAATCTCGCTTTATGAGGCGATGGCTAGGGCGTTAAAATATAATATTGATTATAAAGTAGAACTTTTAGATAAAGCTGTACGCTATGCGGAGTTACAGGTGCCTTCGGAAGAAGGCTTGCCTGCAATTGTTGCTAATTCTGATTATTTCTCTCGTGATAATTTGTCTGGTGGCACGAGCCGGAGCATTATTTCCTCTACGCAAGCCGGACCTGTTAGCCTTGCTTCATCCACATCTCAAGAGCGCCAATTGCTTACAGGTGATATCTCACTGAGTTGGAATATTTTAGATTTTGGCCTGTCCAAAGTTCGTTCTGAACAGAATGCAGATCGAGTTTTGATTGCGGAAGAATCCAAGCGGCGAATCGTAAACCGAATTATCGAAGATGTGCGCACAGCCTATTGGCGTGCTTTGTCTAGCCAGAGATTGCTTGGAAAACTCTCTGGCCTTGAAAGGCAGGTCCAAGGTGCGTTGAGTGATTCGCGTGCGCAATCCAACAATAGTGAGATTGATCCAATAACAGCCTTAACCTATGAGCGTGAGCTACTCCAGATTAAGCGTGAAATACAAATTCTTGAGGGTGAATTAAAGGTTGCTAAAACTCAACTTGGCGCGCTCATGAATTTAAAACCTGGAACGAAATACAAGCTGGTTGATCCTAAGCGCCATATTCCGCACATGACAATTTCAAGTGCTGACCTTATTGATGTTGCGTATCTTAAAAGACCAGAGATGCGTGAAGTAATCTATGAGGCGCGGATCAATGATAAAGAATTAGAAGCAAGTCTGCTTGAACTATTGCCTGGACTGCAGTTATACGCGGGCGCAAACTCAGACAGTAATGACTTGCTCTTCAATAGCGACTGGCTGTCAGCAGGGATCAGAGCTTCTTGGAATTTAATAAAAATTTTCCAACTGCCTAAACGCAAGCGCGTTATCGAAGCGCAAGATGAATTGCTTAAACGCAGAGGGCTTGCACTCGCACTTGCAATCGCAACACAAGTGCATGTCAGTAAAGCGCGCTTTATTCATGCACAACGTGAGTATTCAACATCTTCTGAATATTTAAGTGTGCAAAGACGTTTGCTGAGCAAGATACGTGCATCAGCAGAGGTTGAACGCGCAAGTCGCCAAACCTTGATACGTGAACAGATGAATACACTTGTTGCACAAATTCGTCATGATGTTGCATATGCAGAAGTGCAAAATGCTTATGCCAATATTTTTGCGGGCATTGGTCTTGATACGTTCTCATCTTTTGAGCATGCAAATTTATCGCTTACTAATTTGACAGCAAAAGTAGGTGCTGTTTGGAAAGCTAGAGAAAATGGATATCGCCTTGATCAGTTAAAGCCTTGGCATGCTGTGTATTCGGTAGTGCCTGAAAAAAGGCCTGAAGACTTTGGGTGTGAAAAAGAGGATAGCAATGGCTTCTGTGCGCCTGTTCCAAATGATAGCTAGTGGTATTTAAAAATGAAATTTTTTCACAACACTTTATTGATTGGTGTTTTTGTAGCTCAGGCAATGGTTGCTTTTATTATTACAGCAGCTGCCAATGATACGGATATCCCGGTACGCGGGGTTGTTGTTGCCACAAAAGAAGCTGCCGTTTCATCCTCCATTGTTTCTCCAGTGTTGGAGATTAATGGCAGAGTAGGTGATGTATTTAAGCGGGGCGATAAACTTATTTCATTTGATTGTGGATTGTTAGAGGCGCAGAAAACTTCGGCACTTGTTGAGCTGAAAGTGGCAAAGGCTGAACACGCAAACAACCTTTTAATGAAAAAACGCGGAGCTATTGCTGGGCATGACGTTGTGCTTTCTGAGTTCGAAATTGAAAAGGCAAACGCATCATTAGTCGAATTTAATCAACAGCTCAAAGACTGTGTTATAGAAGCGCCGTTTAATGGAAGCTTTGAAGAGATTAGCGTAAAGCTTCTCCAGATGCCATCTGCAGGAAATCCAGTTATGCGCCTCGTTTCGCATGAGAGTTTTGAGGTGGAGTTGATTGTGCCATCTTCCTGGCTTGTATGGATAAATAAGGGTGTTGGATTTTCAATCAATATCGAAGAGATTGGGCAAGACCTTAAAGGTGAGATCATTCGCATTGGTTCGAAGATTGACCCAGTTAGCCAAACTTTCAATATTTACGGTCAGTTGAGGGAAGCAGATGTAATGCTCATCCCAGGCATGAGTGGTTTGGTTGAAGTTGATAAATACAGTAATTAATTAGGATACATATTTATCATTAATATTTAATTAACTAAAAATACTACTATATGGAATTGAAAT
>CAZXZQ010000362.1:0-2671 GCA_964645215.1 uncultured Rhizobiaceae bacterium
TTTTTATGCGCTAAGCAGATGTCTCTGCCAGATAATGTTCAAGCCAGAATGTCATAGTCACCAGTTTGCATATCTGGATGCTCAACCAAATCACGGAACAACGGAATTGTTGTTTCCACACCCTCAATGACAAATTCATCAAGCGCGCGTCTCAAACGCATCAAGCATTCCTGACGTGTACGCGCATGCACAATCAACTTACCAATCAGGCTGTCATAATATGGCGGGATTTTGTAACCCTGATACGCGCCAGAATCGACCCGAACACCCAAACCACCCGGCGGATGATAATATTGGATTTCACCTGGCGAGGGAACAAATGTACGTGGATGTTCAGCATTGATACGACACTCAATCGCATGACCAGTGAGTATCACTTCGTCCTGTTTGGTTGAAATGCCTTCACCAGCAGCTACGCGCAATTGCTCGTTTACGAGGTCAATGCGTGTAATCATCTCTGTAATTGGGTGTTCAACCTGAAGGCGCGTGTTCATTTCAATGAAATAGAATTCACCGTCTTCATACAAGAATTCAATTGTGCCAGCGCCGGAATAGCCAAGGCCTTGAATAGCTTTGGCGCAAATGTCGCCAATCTTCCTGCGTGCAGCATCATCTAGGGCAGGGGAAACCGCTTCTTCCCATACTTTCTGGTGCCTGCGCTGCAATGAGCAATCACGCTCCCAAAGGTGAATGCCTCCGCCTTTGCCGTCACCCAGAACTTGGATTTCGATATGACGTGGCTTGCCAAGAAACTTCTCAATATAAACGGCGTCATCGCCAAAGGCAGCGCCTGCTTCACTTCGTGTTGTTTGAAGTGCTTGGACCATTTCCTTTTCGCTATTTACAACCTTCATACCGCGGCCACCGCCGCCAGAAGCTGCTTTAATAATGACCGGGTAACCAATTTCAGCTGCAATGCGTTTTGCGTCTTCAGGGTCTTTAACTTCCCCATCAGAGCCTGGCACAACAGGGATGCCTAATTTTTTAGCAGTGTTCTTGGCTTCAATCTTATCGCCCATCGTGCGGATATGATCTGCTGTTGGGCCAATGAAGGTAATGTTATGCGCTTCTAGAATGTCGGCAAACTTGGCGTTTTCAGAAAGAAAACCATAACCAGGGTGAATAGCATCCGCACCGGTAACCTCGCATGCAGCCATAATCTCATGAACATTAAGATAGCTATCACGCGAAGCAGGCGGTCCAATACACACGCTTTCATCCGCCAGCTTAACATGCATGGCATTTGCGTCTGCGGTTGAATGTACAGCTACCGTTTGGATGCCTAGCTCTTTACATGCACGCAAGATGCGCAGGGCTATTTCACCACGGTTAGCAATCAATACTTTATTGAACATCCGGGTTAGCCTACTCGATCAATAGCAATTGTTCGCCAAATTCTACCGGTTGAGCATCGTCAACCAAAATGGCTTTTACAGTGCCGGCATGAGGTGCCGGAATTTGGTTCATGGTTTTCATTGCTTCAATGATCATTACCGTGTCACCAGCTTTCACGCTGTCGCCAACCTTTACAAACGGGTCTGCGTCAGGGGCAGGTGAGTGATATGCTGTTCCAACCATTGGTGATGGCACATTGCCAGCAGCTTTTGCAGGTGTAGCACTTGCACTATCAGCTGTTGGCGCAGCGACAGGGGTCGCAGCAGGAGCGGCTGCCGCAGGGGCTTGAACTTGAACGTGTTGAACACTCGAATTTCGAGAAAGGCGGATGCGCAAATCATCCTGTTCAACTTCAATTTCTGATAAATCTGTCTCAGTTAATAGTTTTGCCAGGTCTTTAATAAGTGACTGGTCTATAGATTTTTTGTTTGCCATATCTATTCAATGCACCTTTCCGGTCTCAGCCGGTATATAAAATTTAGAATTGGGCTATTTTACTTAATAAAAGATGGAATTTTAACCCGATGCAGGCTGCTTATACACATTGTTTTAGCGCATGCAAAGTTTAACTCACCTCGCATCGTTATAAATCTGCTGATAACGCATTGCAAATAGGCAGAAAATTACTGAGTTTGCTGCGTAATAGCGGATAAAATTTCCTCATGGCCAACCGCACCAAAGATAACCTGATCACCCACCACATAGGACGGGGTTCCTGTAATGCCTAGCCCATCAGCCACTTCATAAACCTGACGGATCGTATCGTAAATTTCAGGATGCTCTACCAGTTTTGTGATTTCATCTTCACTTGCACCATATTTGACGGCAAGTTGCATTGCACGATTGCCATCTTTAAGGCCTTCCATCGCTAGCAGCTCCAAATGGAATTCAGCGTGTTTTTCAGGCATGATCGTCGAAAATGCCATGCTGATGCGTGAAGCCTCCAGTGATTCTTGACCAAGAACAGGAAATTCTTTCAATACAAATTTGATGTTTTTATCGTCTTCGATGATTTTCTGCATGTCGCTCGCAGCGCGTTGGCAGAAATGACAATTATAATCGAAGAACTCAACAATCGTAATTGCAGCATTTGGATTGCCAAATACGATTTGATAATTTGAAGCGGTTAAAAACTCACGGCTTGTGTTGAGTACTTCTTTTTGTTTTGCAGAAACTTCTAAATCTTGTTTTGCTTCATATGCCTGTTGGACCTCATAAAGTAATTCAGGATTTTCCAGAAGATTTGTATCCAGGAGATATAAAACTGTGCGTCCGA
>CAZXZQ010000363.1:0-2661 GCA_964645215.1 uncultured Rhizobiaceae bacterium
CTATGATTGGGTGAGAATTGCAAAAGAAACAATCAATAAAGATGATACGTTTTTTATAATCGTTATTCGGGTTGAAAAGACAGGCGCTGTTGCTTGTATCATTCCCATGATTATTGAAAGTGGCGCTGTGAACCAAGTTACTTGGACCGGCTCCACCCATTCACCAATGAACTCACCTATCTTTAGTGAGGCATTTATTAAGTCGGACGATCACGACATATTGCCAGAGGTTATGGCAATCGCTGGAAAGTCAATTTCTGGCATAGCAATCACGAAGCTTGGCAATCAACCTTTGCAGATAAATGGCGTAGACAACCCAATGTTATCGCTCAAGCATTCTCGATCCGTAAACACGATGTTTGTGATGGATCTTCGCGAAGGGTTAGACGCAGTTCTTGAAGCTGGCAATGCAAAACGCAAGCGCAAGGCATTTCGCAAGCAACAGCGCGTTGCGGAAAACATGGGAGGATACGAAGTTGTTATCCCTAAAACGCGTGAAGAGATTATTACTGCCATTGACGAGTTCCGTGCATTCAAGAAAACACGCTTTAAACAAATGGGAATTCCGGATGTTTTTGCAGATCAAGATACCATCAACCTATTAGAGGCATTAGGCTGTGAGCCCGCAAAAGATAATCATCAGGTGTTTCAGATTATACAGCTAAAGGTAAATGGCATTACGCGAGCGCTCTATGCGGGCGGCATCGTGGATGATTATTATCAAGCCTCAATCAATGCCATTGCCATTGATGACTTCACAGAAAATAGCCCTGGAGAATTTCTCCTTTATCTGATGGTCGAACATTACATTGCCGAAGGGTTTACAAAACTAGATCTTGGCGTTGGCAGCGAACGTTACAAGCATTCATGGTGCCAACATGAGTATGAGCTTTTTGATGTAATCATGCCGCTTTCAACAGCAGCCAATCCGATTGTTACAGCGCTTCAAATGAAAAATGCAGCCAAAGGCTTTTTACGCAGCAATCCATTTATTTGGAATAACATTAAACGCTGGCGCAAATTTAAAGGCGGATTTAAGAAATAAAAAAAGCCCTTACGGGCTTTTTAAATCTTCAATAATTTACTGATGTTTCAAGCAAACATCCTGCTGTCTTTGTCATGATCAATACTATCAGGAATGATTTGTAGAATATCGCTATAGCCTTTTGATGCTAGACTTGCCTCCAAGTCGTTACACTCTTTTGGCTGAGCACCAATGCCACTTATTACAAAGATAGAGTTTTCAGATGAAATCCATTTCATTGTACCAATGTCAGCGTCGCCACAATCAATGATGACAAAATCATATGACTTACCAATTGCATCAATGATATCTGTCATCGCAGATAAGTTAATTTGCGGCATGTTAGGCAGCATCATGCCTGCAGGCAAAACATGCGCACTAGAATTGCGGTCTTTATAAACTACATTTTCAAATGTTGCCGCACCTGACATTAAGGCATACAAACCATATAGGTCTTTGCTACCAAGCATTTCGATGGATGTTACACCACCGCCGCTAAGGTCTACAATCAAGCTATTCTTACCAGACTTGGCAATTGATCTTGCAAGCATCCAAGCAGTGCGTGAACCAGCATCCCCGGCAGGAGACGTTACAAGCACGCGCGCTTCGTCAAGATCTGCAATAACACTTGCAGCATACCGAACAGCAAGAACACTGTCATCAAAATCAGTTTGTACTTCAGCAATCGGAATATCACTCTTTGACATATCAAGCATTGGAGCTGCTACTTGTGGCAGATCACCGTCATCTTCCATGTCATCAAACTCATCTTCAGCATCAAACATTATATGCTCTTGAGGCTCAGTATCTTTGTCAGACTTTGGTTTCTTGTTTTCAACCACAACGAGTTTTTCTGGTGTATTCGCCTTAGGTTCAGTCTCTGAGTTAGCTTCCGGAGCGACAGGAACTTCACCCATTTTAGGCTCTTGCTGAGGTGCCTCACTCGCAACTGGATCACGTTGACGAACAGCTGCTGACAATAATGCGGTTGCAACTAGCAATACCACCGTTAAGAGCAATGCTGCGACCATACCTGCAGCGGTATATGGAAGTACTTTCGGAAATGCAGGTTCATTTGGCAATGATGCGGCAGCAATAATATCAACTTCTACAGCATCTAACCCTGTTCTACTTTGTGCTTCCTGCAGACGACTACGATAATCTGCCAACAATACTCTTTTTGCTTCAACTCTTTGCTCTAATGGGCGAAGACGCACGAGCTCGTCCGCAACCTTAGCTGCTTTTGCCTTTAAGCTGCTGATTTCTTTTAGAAGATCAGCCTCTACCTCACGTGTGGTATTCACGTTATTTTCTAGGCTAGCAAGTATATTGGCAGCGGCATTTCTGATCTGACGCTGAAAATCTTGTACTTGCGAATTTAACGCACGCAACCTTGGGTGGTTTGGCAGTAGCGTTGTTGAAAGGTCAGAAATTTGCGCACGAAGTTCTACTTCACGCTCACGCAATCTTTGAATAAGTGGTGAATCAATTACTTCAGGAATAACATCGACAGATGCACCATTTTGAAGTGCTGTACGTATCTACCTTCGGTGATTATGTTCGCACATTATTTTTATATTAATAGCTCATCTTCCTGAAATCTAGCCCGTGATTGCGAATCGGATTCAGCGCTCCGT
>CAZXZQ010000364.1:0-2655 GCA_964645215.1 uncultured Rhizobiaceae bacterium
TAGTTCGCAATCTGGTTCCTCAGGATCTTGTAACACGCCTGGATGTTTGGAAACAGCCGCCACAATCATTTCAGGCAAGCCTGTAATGTCTGTTTCGTAGCTCACGCTGAAATCTACTTCGTAGCGCTGGCGGGGGTCATCACGTGTCCAGTTGATAAAGACGCCGGTGATAAACTTCTCATTCGGCACCATAAGCTCTTTGCCATCATAGGTTTCAAGCGTTGCCGAACGCATATTCAGTTCCTTCAAAACGCCACTGCGTCCATCTTCAAGCTCAATAAAGTCACCAACCGTTAAAGTGCGCTCGATAAGTAGAATAATGCCTGAGATAAAGTTGGATGCAATTTGCTGCAAACCAAAACCAATACCAACCGCAAGTGCACCACCAAAGACAGCAAGTGCAGTTAGATCAAGTCCAAGAACCTGAAGCGCGAGGATGAATATGCCAGCAAAAAGGGCAATTTGAAATCCCTTTGCAATCAGCTCTTGTGTCGAAACATCAAGTGATTTTTGTGAGCGGATCATATTTTGACCCGACTTGTTGGATGTAGAACCCAACCAGAAGAAGAACCCGCCAACGATCGCTGTTTTAATGAGGAAATAGAGCGACAGGCGAATGTTGCCTGCGACAAATTCAAGGCTATCTAAGAACTCTATGGTTTCATCAAGCCAACCAAAGGCTTGCAATGTTGCGATTGGAATACATATGAAGAGCAGAAGCTGGCGTATTAGCGGGTGAGTGATGAATAGATTGATGATGTTGTAAACAAGGAAAACAACAGAAACACTGAGCGCTATTCGAACAAGCCAGTCTGCGCCAAATGCAGCAGAAACTACCTGCGCTGCAATGCTGAGTAGAACATAACAAAGTGCTGCAAAAAGTAGGGAGCGCACTGCGTAAAAATAGCCGCGAACTTTGGCAAATTTAGATTTTTTGTTAGGCTCTTCTGCAAACCAAGAGACGCGTGTTTGAAGCTCTTTGGCTACTTTTTTTGCAATAATAATCGCAAGGATAATTCCACCAACTTGCGCATAGAATTGCGGACTGATCAGCCATGCAACCAGTTGATCAAGGATCACTTGACCTTGTGTAATCCAAAAATCTTTATTCAATAAATCATCGAATGACATCGCGCATTATCCTTCAAGGGGAATTTAACACGAGTCGGCATCAGTTTTCAGGGGATATTTTAATCACACACAATTTTTTAGTGTCGATTTTGAGAGGTTTTAAAAAATAACCCGGGTGCCATATTAGGAGGGAGAATGGCACCCGGGTCATTATAGATCACGGTTTAAACCAGATCGGGGGAAAACTTATGATTCTTACAATACAGCAAAGCCAATTGCTTCGGCTTGCTTCAATTGTTTTGAACGGTAAATCCGGCTTTCAGACTCAACGGTTACGAGAGCACAAATGCCTAAGGCTGCTGTAATTACTAGACTAGCGATAAGAAACATTTTTTGTCCTTTGACTTTGGTTAGAGCGATTTACCCTGTTGAAATAAATATAGGCAAGATAACGATCACTTGGAAACCACGTTCACTCACCTTAGATCACTAAAATGGGAGCGTATGTGACTGTTTGCTGTGCTATATTACACATTGTGAATTTATGCCTTCCCCCTTGCACCAACCTTAATCCCATGACAAAACACTGATATGAAACGCATTGCATATTACCCTGGTTCTTTTGATCCCATGACGAATGGGCATCTGGATATTATCAATCAAGCCGCGAATTTGGCTGATGAACTTGTAATCGGCATAGGCATTCATCCGGGCAAAGTGCCGCTTTTTTCGTTTGATGAGCGCGCAGAACTAATAAAATCAGCAACAAAAGCACTAAAAACAGACATAAAAGTTGAAGCGTTTGATTCGCTAGTGGTTGATGCGGCAAAGAATGCAAGAGCGCAAATTTTGGTGCGCGGCGTTCGCGATGGCACGGATTTAGACTATGAAATGCAAATGTCAGGCATGAATGGCACAATGTTGCCTGAGCTTACGACGGTTATTCTGCCCGCAAGTCCAAATGTTCGCCACATTACCGCAACATTGGTAAGGCAGATTGCAAAAATGGGAGGGGACGTTTCGCCCTTCGTACCTGAAAATGTTAATCACGCATTGAAAGCAAAAATTTAATCTCACATCTAAAGGAATTTTCATGAGACACTTAACCCGCGTTCTCGCTGCCCTCGTTCTTGGGTTTGGCCTTTTAACCAGCGCTGCATATGCTGCTTCTGACACGCTTATGCTGCAACTCAAGGATGGAACGGTAGAAATTAAACTGCGCCCTGATTTGGCGCCTAAACATGTTGAGCGCATTACAAAACTTGCCAATGAAGGTTTTTATGATGGCATTGTGTTTCACCGCGTAATTGATGGCTTCATGGCGCAATCTGGTGACCCAACCGGCACAGGTACTGGTGGCTCTGATTTGCCAGACCTTAAACAAGAGTTTTCTTCTCAACCGTTTAGCGATGACCGAACCGTCTTGTCTACGGTAACTGATGAAAGCGTTATATTTCAAATGTTTGATTTTAAAAGGATTACTAAACTCAAGTGACTATTAAAATGGCATTGACTTTTTATATTATCAACTTCCTACATTGTAAATTTTAGATTAAACCACTGCTCTTATCTGCCTTACCACCT
>CAZXZQ010000365.1:0-2633 GCA_964645215.1 uncultured Rhizobiaceae bacterium
GTGAGTGGAACACTTTAGTTGAAGAAAGTCCTTCTTCCGGCATTGGTGCGAACCCTGGCAAACAGATGCGCAAGGGCACGGCCGTACAGCTTGTTTCGCTCGCAGGCGAATCTGAACAAGCGCCGCGCATTGCGTCCGGCATTGCCGAGCTTGACCGTGTCACCGGCGGCGGGTTTGTAAAGGGCTCAGCCCTTCTTGTGGGTGGTGATCCGGGCATCGGCAAATCCACGCTCCTCATGCAGGCCTCTGCCGCGCTCGCCAAAAAGGGCCACAGGGTTGTTTATGTTTCCGGTGAGGAAGCGGTGGCGCAAATTCGCATGCGGGCACAGCGACTTGATAGTATTGAAGCAAATGTGGGGTTAGCCGCAGAAACGAGTGTGGAAAATATTCTTGCGACCCTTGATGGGGACGAGCCCCCTGCTCTTCTTATCATTGATTCCATCCAGACATTGTGGACTGATCTTGCTGATTCTGCGCCTGGCACGGTGACGCAAGTTCGGAGCGCCGCACAAGCGATGATCCGCTACGCCAAAAAATCAGGCACGTGTGTGGTTTTGGTTGGTCATGTCACCAAAGAAGGACAAATTGCCGGTCCGCGCGTAGTGGAGCACATGGTGGATGCAGTGCTTTATTTTGAAGGCGAAGGCGGACACCACTACCGGATTTTGCGCACGGTAAAAAACCGCTTTGGCCCGACAGACGAAATCGGCGTTTTTGAAATGTCTGACAAAGGTTTACGTGAGGTTAGCAATCCATCTGAGCTTTTCCTGGGTGAGCGCAATGAAACCTCACCCGGCGCTGCCGTATTCGCAGGGATGGAAGGTACGCGCCCGGTGCTGGTTGAGATACAAGCGCTTGTCGCGCAATCTTCGCTTGGTACACCACGGCGTGCTGTGATTGGTTGGGATTCGTCGCGCCTCTCCATGGTTCTGGCCGTTCTTGAAGCCCATTGCGGCGTGAAGCTTGGGCAATATGATGTTTATCTTAACGTGGCGGGTGGTTACCGGATTGTGGAACCTGCCGCAGATTTGGCCGTGGCTGCCGCACTTGTTTCCTCGCTTTGCGGCGTGGCCCTGCCGGCAGACAGTGTGCATTTTGGTGAAATCAGCCTTTCAGGCTCTACAAGGCCTGTGGCACATGCAAACCAGCGCCTTAAAGAAGCCGGAAAATTGGGCTTTCATCAGGCAATGGCGTCTACTGCAAATGACGAAACAAAAGCCTCTGGCCTCGCCGTTAATCATATTAAAGAATTAACCGAGCTTGCCGTTAAAATATCGAGTATGAAAGAAAACGCTTCATAAAATGGGTTTATTCCCAAAGAAACCTCTTGATAGCGCAAACAAGGGTGGAAAACTGCTCAATTTAGGGGTATGGGAACACTTAAATAATATAGGTTCACAAGGAATCTCCCAATGTCGATTGAAATTCTTGATATCATACTCATCGCGATGATGTTGATTTCGGGCCTATTGGCCATGGTACGTGGCTTTTCAAGAGAAATCTTATCGATCAGCTCTTGGGTTATCGCCGCACTTGCCGGTTACCTTTTCTATAAAACGCTTTCCCCAACGGTCAATAATTTCCTCGTCAGTAATGTCGGCAGTTTACCTGAAATTTTAGCTGATATTGTTGCAGGCCTCATCATCTTTGTAATTGTACTTCTTCTTGTCAGTCTTATTACCTACAAGATCGCAGATTTTATCGTTGATAGCCGTGTGGGTGTATTAGACCGCACATTAGGTTTCATTTTTGGTGCTGTTCGAGGCTTATTACTGATTGTTGTGATGTATATGTTTGTGGTGAACTTCATTCCTGACAGCACACCTAAATGGGTTGTTAATGCTAAGTCGAGCGACATGTTGCGTTCCATTGGCGAAGGTATACAAAATAATCTACCTGAAGATCCAACTGGCTTTATTAAAGAGAAGCTTGGGATTGAGGGTGACGAAGCAGATGGGCAAGATACTTAAATAGCATTTGCTCAAAAATAGAAGACAAAACCTAAGAGGCCTCTATGTCTTTTCTTGATGATGATAAGCTGCGCGAAGAGTGCGGTGTATTTGGAATTTACAATCATGAAAATGCGGCAGCACACACCACACTAGGGCTTCATGCGCTTCAGCATAGAGGACAAGAAGGCGCAGGCATTGTCTCTTTTGATGGCACGCAGTTTCATGCCGAACGTCATATGGGGCTTATAGGCGATACATTTACAAAGCAGAGCGTTCTAAACCGCCTGCCCGGCCACTGCGCGATTGGACACACGCGATATTCCACGACAGGTGGCGATGAAATGCGTAATGTTCAACCTTTCTTTGCAGAATTTTCTGGTGGCGGATTTGCGGTTGCTCATAATGGCAACATCACAAATGCGCATACCCTGCGCGCTGAACTTCAACGTGCCGGTGCCATCTTCCAGTCAACATCTGATACGGAAACCATTCTGCACCTCATTGCTATGGGCAAGGAGCCCATGTTCACAGACCGTCTTCAATCTGCACTGCGTAGGTTAGAGGGCGCGTTTTCTTTTGTTGGACTTACCAATAAAAAGCTTATTGGTTGCCGTGATAAACATGGCATGCGCCCGCTTGTTTTGGGCGACCTTGATGGCGCTTATATTTTAGAATCGGAAA
>CAZXZQ010000366.1:0-2632 GCA_964645215.1 uncultured Rhizobiaceae bacterium
ATCAGCTAACTCGTCATTTATTTCACCAAAGTACTGATCATCAGCGCCAATTGGGTTTCCGGTATTAGGATCCAATATGCCCTTTGGCTCGGGCGCGATCAGTGTGGTTGTAGCATTGCTCATGTAATTATCCGTAAACTGTCTTTAAATGCTTAAGTGACTTAGTCCCACTCAAGAGCGCCCTTCTTCCATTCGTATATAAAGCCGATTGTTAAAACGCCGAGGAAGAGCATCATGGAGAAAAACCCAAACCAACCTAGTGCGCCAAAGCTTACAGCCCAAGGAAATAAAAATGCGACCTCAAGATCAAAGATGATGAAAAGAATCGCCACAAGATAAAAGCGCACATCAAACTTCATTCTAGAATCATCAAAAGCGTTGAAACCACACTCATAAGCTGAAAGCTTTTCAGCGTCAGGTGCTTTATAGGCAAGAAGGAATGGTGCAACAACAAGCGACAAGCCAATAACAATGCATATTCCCATAAAAATTATTACAGGCAAATATTCGTTTAAAATCACGTCCATGAGGTTCTTTCTTCAAGAGATAAGAATATTATAGGTTTCACTACCACATTCCAGAGCATGCGGTAAACCACCCAGCTTAGTTTCGCAACCCAAAACCTATAAGAATTTGACTATGATCAACACAGTTTGAACGAATGAATTCATAAACCATAATATTTTTGTATTTCATTGATTATCTCGCTTGACTTAAGTCATTTAAAACCGTAATTCATCCGCTCAACGAATATAAAATTTTCGTTGTATTGCGGGTGTAGCTCAGTTGGTTAGAGTACCGGCCTGTCACGCCGGGGGTCGCGAGTTCAAGTCTCGTCACTCGCGCCATTTTCACAATCCAGATGTGGAGATGGTTTTAAGTTTGTACATTGTACATGCCTATGATTATGGGCGATTAGCTCAGCTGGGAGAGCAACTCGTTTACACCGAGTAGGTCGGCGGTTCGATCCCGTCATCGCCCACCATAGTCAAATCATCAATTAAATATTTTATAGTCACATACGTATTTGACGAATCAACTTAACTCTTGCGCTTCATCCTTTGGCTGACATATGCCAAAGAAGATGCCGCACATGACAGCATATGACAAAGCAAAACCATAAAGCTGCGTATTATAGATGAATGTCATGTCGAACAGATTTTCAACCATCAGATACGTTAAGTAGAAAACTGGCATTGAGCCAATAAGCATCGTTTTGTTGTTGAGTTTTGCAACCTTCAAAATCATAAAAAAGAAGTAAGCTAGCAAGAATACAAATACGGCAAGCATGAAAACGCCTCCCCTGATCAAGAGATCTAGATAGAAACTGTGAATATGAGAGAAACTTAAGATATGACATCGTGATACAAAGTCATATGCTTCAACAAGCTTTATGTGATCATATTCACCATGCCCAAAAAATGGTTTCTGCTTAGAAATTTGAACGCCATCTTTCCAGAGAGCCAGACGTGAATTATTAGAGAAACTAAGATAAGGTTCATTAGCCTTATGATATTCTCTCAATACAGGAAGGCAGGTCTTTAATACGTCTCTTCTGTTTATCTTTTTTAAAGCATCTGAATTTTGATTGACTAAAATTAAGGCCGCCGCTTTTTTTTCTTCATCTATAATTTGTGATTGCGTATTCTGTTCAATAGAAGCCATTAATTTTTGAGGATATTCATACACACTAGAGTTTGTGATTAAAAATAAGCCAGCAACTAAAAGCACTGCTGCACTTACCCAAAAGAGCCGTTTGTTACAGGCTAAAAACAGCCCAAGGACTAAAACAAATCCAGCAGCAAAGCCTACATAGCCTGCGCGCGAGCCTGTTACATAAAATGATGTAAGTAGATAACAACCAACGGCTATACTTAAAATTGCCGTCCGCCATTCAAGTTTATTGTTGCTGATTAAAATCACATTACAAAATACTAAACTGGCCAAATGAATTAAGAATAAGTCATCTGCTCTGTTTGGATTCAGCTCTCCTGATAAAAATGCAACTCGCCTGCTTCCAAATATAACATTCATTATCGAACTAGGCGGACTGCTTGCGTAAACAATAATAATTTTTAGCACTAAGCTCAGGGATATCACCCAAATGCAGTATTTGGCGAACATTCCCGCATCTATTTTAAAAATCCTAAATTGAAAAGATACAGCATCAACAATAAAAATGAACACAGCAAAGAAAGCCATTTTGCCGAGTGTTTTGCCATATTGGTTTATATAATCAGGCGCTAAGTCATAATGCGCAATCGCCAGCACCACCGTTGCTAAAGCTGAGAGTATAAAAATCCATAAATAGCGTGTCTCAAGTGTTGATCTAATTCTACCTTTAGAGAAGAATAAAAACATTAAAGCTACAGCAGCTAATATAACTTCTATGCCGTGAGGTATCCAGAAATGAGTTGCAAAGCTTAGCACTATTAGTGCCATAAATATTTTTGAGGGATTAATTTTCGTCAAATACATTTTCCTCCCTCGTACCAAAGCTAACTACTTGTTGCATAACCTAGGAGGTCCAATAAGACGCGCCGTCTTTGATATATTTTTTAATGTGGTGTTTATCCTGCCACACACGCTGAATTCTTGGGTGGCTTGCCATCCGGGAAGACCCCAGCTTCAA
>CAZXZQ010000367.1:0-2630 GCA_964645215.1 uncultured Rhizobiaceae bacterium
TATCGAGATTAATATTAAAACTGGGGCGTCCGTTTAGTTTGTTAGTGTCTTGTAAAAATGCGCGTGCACCCCGTAATCCGCGTTCTTCTGCATCAAACCATACAAACAAGATGTCATGCTCTGGAGGGTTTTTTTGAAAATCCTCAGCAATTGCAAAAAGTGCTGCTGAGCCTGATGCGTTGTCATCAGCTCCATTATATATTTTATCCGCAGTGGGTGCATTTGGTTTGGTGCCAATATGATCATAATGGGCTGTAATGATTAAAAGAGGACCAACGCCTGGAGTTTTACCTTCAATTGATGCGGTTAAATTTTTCCCCATCATTTTTTGTATTGGGTCTTCTCTAGAATTTTGAAACTCAAAAGGTTGGACTTCAATAGACTGAAAATGATCGCGTGCCCGTACTTCGCTTTCCAGGTAGGCTAACGCTTTGTCGCGTTCAGGCGAGCCGACCTCGCGCCCGCCCATCTCATCTGAGGAGAGATGTTTCATGATTGCAATGGCAGTTTCGAATTGATCTGAGTAATTGTCTTCAGCGTGCTTTTTGTCCTTGGAACATGAGGTTAAGGCAAAGCACATTGATAGAATGAAGAGCGCATTTTTCATAAATTTGTGGTCCTGAATTTAAGTATCAAAGCGATGATTATGAGGGTGCATTTGTGTTAGCGTATTATTCTATTTTGTGCTCAATGTCAGTCATAATGCTACAGCACTGTTCGTGTGGGTGTTATAGAAGATTATATTTGGGTTAGTCCTCGTGATAATAAATTGGGCGCGTTAATTGTTGCGAATGTGTCAACTCGCTAATTTTGTTGCAATAATATCACATTATGAGGTTCTAGCACTGTCAAACTGTGTGATTTTATTGCACTTTGGTCATTATTCCTAAATCATCATAATTGTATATTCGTGAATCTGGAGGGCTTGTTAAGATTTGTTCGATACTGGTGGGGACAGTATTTTTGGTAAGGGAAACGAAGCGGGCATAGCCAACACGAAGTTGTAATTTTAATAATTGGTAATTTATGCAGCCACTAAGAGTAAAACGGCCAACTGTATAAAAAAACCTAGTCAAGGGAAAACGCATATGAAATCGCTAGAGAAAAGCATAATTGTCAAATTGATGTCTGGTGTTGGGCTTTCGGCAATGTTGACAACAGGGCTTGCCACAGGTGCATTTGCTCAGTCTATTGAAGATGAAATCGTTGTGACCTCGCAGCGGACGGAACAATCTGTTCAGGATGTGCCGATTGCGGTTTCTGCTTTTGGTGGAGAAGAACTTGATGCGCGTCAGATCGAAAGTTTTACGGATATTCAGTTTAATATCCCAAACTTTTCATTTTCGCGATCAAACTTTACAGGCTCTTCAATTTCTCTACGGGGTATTGGTGCGTTGGCAGTGGGGTCTTCCACTGAGCCATCGGTATCTATTCACCAGAATGATGTTTTCCTCAGTGCGACACGGTTATTTGAAACTGAATTTTATGATATTGAACGCCTTGAAATTTTGCGTGGCCCGCAAGGTACTTTGTTTGGCCGGAACGCAACGGGCGGTGTGATTAATGTTATTACCGCTAAAGCTGATACTTCGGCAATTGGTGGTCATATTGATGTTGAATATGGTAATTTCGCTTCAGTAAAACTGAAGGGTGCACTCAACGTTCCTATTATCCCTGATTATCTTGCAACGCGTATTGCAGGTACAATTATTCAGCGTGACGGTTTTACAGAAAATCTTGTGACGGGTAATGATATTGATGATCGTGATATTTTTTCTATTCGTTCCTCAACGCGTTGGACCCCCACCGATAATACAACAGTAGACTTTGTTGCCAGTTATTTCTTTGAGGACGATGCACGTCAACGTGCGAGTAATTTTACGTGTAATACAGACCCAACCGGTATTCAGGGCTGTTTGCCTGGGCCAGCTGTTCAAGGCGGCTTTGGACCCGATCAACGCGCAACCTTCTTGGCAAATAGCTCACAAGAAGCACTAGGCATTGTTGGTGCGCTTGCAGGCTTACCAGCTGATGCCGCGGGCGTTTTTGGGTTATTCTCTTTGGCTGACGGTCCTCAACTCTTCCAGGTTGAACAGCCTACAGATCCACGTCAGGTAGCATTAGACTTTGAGCCAACCAACCGAGCTGAAGAAACAGTTTTGACATTGAATGTTCAGCATGACTTTGAAAATTTCACTGTGAAATTTAACGCCGGTTTTGGTAATTCCAAGATTGATAATGTGCAAGATTTCGACGGTGGTGTTGGCCCTCTCTTAAATACACCAGCATTTTTAGCCACTGGCTTGCCACAAGGCGCGTTGTTCCCTGGGGCACCTGCAGGGGCCTTGGGCCCTGGATCACCAGCAATCCCGCCAGCCCCATCTATCGCCGTTGGTGGATTACCTATTTTAGCGAATAACTTTTTTGGACCAGGTGGTACAATTCCGTTATCGGCATTTAACTTTGATCAGCTAACCGGATCGATTGACGGTAATATTCTCGGTTTCTTTGATAATTATCAAACAGCGAACCAATCGATTGGTGAGACCGATTATCATTCTTTTGAATTGATTATAAATTCAGATTTTGATGGCAAATTTAATTTTCTAGCAGGGGCAAATTTTCTAGAA
>CAZXZQ010000368.1:0-2610 GCA_964645215.1 uncultured Rhizobiaceae bacterium
CTCATGCCGTATCCGATCAAGGATAAATCAAAGCCTTTTTCAACAGAATAGGCCCAGACCTACCATTCATAACTTTAAAATTAACGACGATCTTGACCAAGTGTGCTGGCAGCCTGCCACAGATTTTTAATACTCAACGGGTCAAATTCTAAAACCAATTTAGTCTTGCCTTCTGGCACATTTACTGCCCTGAAAATGCGATTATGTCGTATTATTATTGTTTCTTCATCATTTAATGTGGCAACCCATCCTGGGTAATAAAAATCGCGCAAAACAAGTTTGCCTTTTTGTTTTGCATTAATTGAGATTTCTATTTTTGTGTTGGAATATTGAATTATTTCAAATTTACCAGAAGGACCAGAGGATGTATCTGAGAGCAATGCTGCTCGTGGCAAAGCTGCCTTGTTTTCATAAATATGTGCAGTGCGTTTACCGTAGTTTATCTTTTCCAGAAGCTCAAATCGTCCCTTGGCAATTTGATTGTCTATCGTTTCCAAAGGTGCTCCGCTGATGATGTAACGAAGGCCAAGTTTATTGGTTAATTCACTGTCATAGCCAGTCATTTTCATGCCAAAGTTACGCCTTTTGGAAGCGTTGTTTTGCATATCAGGAGCAATGTATTTTTCAATTGCTTGAATACGCAGTGGATTATAGCCCAATATGCTTTGCGAGTTGATAACTTGCGGCAGATTTTGAACAACCGGCCCAAGCCCAATGATTTCTGTACGCCAAAGTTCATTAGGGTTTTTCGCATCAGGCAAAAGCTGCATAATTTTTGATGCCATTGGGTTCTCTTTTGGTTTTTCAAGAACCACATAAGCATCAACTGGGCGAGTATTCATTCTGTTATTGGTTGAATGATAGACTAAATCAAAACCTGTAAACGTAATTGCAAAACCTAATAAAAGTGGTTTTTGCTTTGCATATAAAAGCGTTAGAACAATGCCAATTCCGAGCAGAATTGGTAGGAATAGGCTATTGGCAAAATCGCTCAATCTTCCATAAGTATTTGCGATAATGAATGCGGCACTGATAACAGCTAAAAGACAACTCAAGGGAAGCCATATCTGCTGTCTGCTATTCACTGTTGTATGAATTTTTTCCAGAAGCGCTCCCGTTAATAAAGCAATGGAAAATCCAAATAAAAACAAACCATCGGAAGGCCTGCGAAAAAGATCAACACCAGGAATCCAGTCGTATAATATACCGAACAAAGGCGTATAACGACCAAGGGAATAAATTAGATAAAATGCGGAAGCGATTGTAAAGAAGCGGATGCCTGGGACAAATAACTGCCGCTTTGTGATGCCAATCCAAAGGATTAAAATAACGGGTAGAATACCTGAATAAAGATGTAACATGCCACGATGCATGGTGAGGTTTTCACCGCCCCAAATTCGACTGGCTGGCCCCCAGTGCCTTACACTTCCATCCAAAGCTCCAAAGTATTCTGGTAAAAAAAATGTTAGTAGCGAAGCAGGATGCAGGGATTGCCAACTTGCCTGGACAAGTCCAAATTCAGGCCTGTTACTATTTTGCGCTAATTGCAGGAGTAGGATTACTGGTACAACGACAATAACTAAAGCAATAACACCTCCCAATGCAACGGGCAGATGACTTTTGATCAATGTTTGGATTTTGCCGCCAGCGTTAAGCTGATTTACGAGCGTAGCTAGCCAATAAAAAAATAGGAAAAATGCGCCAAGATAAGCAACATGGTTGCGATCAATCAGCAGGAAAGCAAGTGCAACACCAAATAATATACCATGCAAAATACCTCCGTTTCGTATTAAAAAATCAAGCCTCCATAATGCAATTGCAAGCCACATATAGCTTACCGTCATTAAAAAATGTTCAAGTCGGAAGGTCGGAGCACCCGCTAGCATGTAGGTCAGGCTTGCGAGAATGGAAGTTGAATAGCCCCAGCCATTGCCACGGCCAAAAGCAAAAATTGCAAACGCCCCTACAAGCAAGTGAAGTAAGTGAACGGTATCAACCAGTGCTATACTGGGTTTAGCACTAAGTAAAACAGGCACCCACAGGCTGATTGTCCAGATTGCAGATTGAGGATCAGAGACCATTGGAAAACCGCCGAAATGATGCGGGCTCCATAAAAAGCTTTCTCCAGAGTGCCAGCTGTGAGCCACAAAACGTATCATCGGATAAAAGTGGTTCTTTGCATCATGTGGAATAACTTTTCCATCCACCAGCCAAGGCCAACTGAACACAAACCATACCAATGTAATTGCCAATAGGCACAATAGGTTCTTGTGATTTGAATTGAGTTGCATCTAGGTTACTGCGAGAGAGATTAATCTACATATTCTATGAGCAGTAAACTACAAATACAGTCTAGTCACGACTTGTTCGTTTTGCTGAATAATATGTGATGGTTAGATGAGTGACACCAATAATGTTCCAGCACAAAAAATGCCTGCTTTTAGCTAAAAGCGAGCGTCAGAACATGAAGCATTGAATAATCGTGGTTCCGTGCAATTTCTGATCGTTTGAAAAACTAATTGTGGAATGGGCTGGTGACGTTTTTTTGAATGAACAAACTTCAAAAACTATACGCACATTTGCTGACACTGTGCAGATTTGGTGTTAGAT
>CAZXZQ010000369.1:0-2600 GCA_964645215.1 uncultured Rhizobiaceae bacterium
CTCAACGTGAGCATCCGGCAACCATGTATGCACTGGCCACATTGGCATTTTCACTGCGAAGGAAGCAAAGAAGGCAAGCCATAGCCATGTCTGCATTTCTGCCGGGAAGTCATAAGCCAATAATTCAGGAATGCTGGACGTACCCGCTTTCCAGTACATTGCCATCATGGCGAGCAGCATCAAGACTGAACCAAGCAATGTGTATAGGAAAAACTTGAAACTCGCATAAACGCGACGCTTACCACCCCAAATACCGATAATGAGGAACATTGGGATAAGGCCCGCTTCAAAGAAAATGTAGAAGAGAAGCAAATCAAGTGCGCAGAATACGCCGATCATGAAGGTTTCCAAAACTAGAAACGCAATCATATATTCCTTGATATTTGTCTTTACACTCTTCCAGCTTGCCAGAATACAAAATGGCATCAGGAAGGTTGAGAGAATGACAAATAGCATCGAAATGCCGTCTACGCCCATATGATATGACATAAAGCTGCCGACCCACTCATAGCGTTCAACAAATTGGAATTCAGCCGTGGTGGTGTCGAAATTTACCCAAATATAAAGCGAAGCAATAAACGTGAATATGGTTGTGAACAGAGCAACATTCTTGATGTTGCGTTCAGAAACTTCACTGTCTGATTGTATCAGCATGATCATGATTGCACCGAGTAGCGGTACAAATGTGATCATGGAAAGAATTGGCCAATCACCCATTAGTGCGCTCCCCCGAACATAAACCATGTAACTACTGCAGCGACACCTAACATCATGGCAAACGCATAGTGATAAAGATAACCAGATTGGATTTTCACAACCTTGCTCGTCACATCAAGCACGCGCGCGGAAATACCATCCGGACCAAAACCATCAATCAACCAACCGTCACCTTTTTTCCAGAAAAACTTACCGATCCACATTGCAGGACGCACGAACAGGAAGTCATAAATTTCATCGAAATACCACTTGTTGAGCAAGAATTGGTAAAGCGCTGGATGTTGTTTTGCGAGTTCCTTCGGAATGCCTGGTGAGCGAATATACATCCACCATGCAAGCAGGAAGCCAATCGCCATTACGATGAATGGTGACCATTTTACGAGCTTTGGCACGTTGTGGAAGTTTTCGAGCACTGTATTGGCTGATGAAGAATAAATAGCCTCACGCCAGAATGCGTTATACCAACCTTCGTGGTGACCGCCAGTTTCGTGACCAACAAATGCACCATGGAAAATAATGCCCGCGAACAAAGCACCAAATGCCAGAATGTAGAGCGGGATCAGCATTACATTCGGAGATTCATGCACATGGTTCATAACATCCGCAGATGCGCGTGGCTTGCCATGGAATGTCATGAATACTAAGCGCCAAGAGTAGAAGCTTGTGAAGAGCGCTGCTACAACCAACATGATAAAGGCGTAGAGTGCCATAGAATTTTGCCCAATAAATGCACTCTCAATGATTGCGTCTTTTGAGTAGAAACCCGCTGTGCCAAAAGTGACTGTGAATTCGCCAATTACAGTGTATGGCAAACCAAGACCAGTAAGCGCAATCGTGCCAATCATCATCATCCAATATGTTTTTGGAATGTGTTTGCGAAGGCCGCCCATTTTACGCATGTCTTGTTCGTCAGATACTGCATGGATCACAGAGCCTGCGCCCAAGAATAATAGTGCTTTAAAGAATGCGTGTGTGAATAGGTGGAAAATCGCTGCGCCATAGGCACCAACACCAAGTGCCACAAACATATAACCAAGCTGCGAACAAGTTGAATAGGCGATAACGCGTTTAATGTCGTTTTGTACAAGACCAACGGTGGCGGCAAAGAATGCTGTTGTCGCGCCAAAGAAAGTTACGATTGTGAGTGCCGTTGTGGAGAACTCAAACAGTGGAGACATGCGCGCCACCAAGAACACACCTGCTGTCACCATGGTTGCAGCATGAATAAGTGCTGAAACAGGTGTCGGGCCTTCCATAGCATCAGGCAACCAAGTATGCAGCAAGAACTGCGCTGATTTACCCATAGCGCCTGTAAAGAGCAACACACAAATAACTGTAATTGCAGCATCAGCACCCAGCGTATAACCAAGGAAACTCATCGCCACATCTTTTGAATTCGCAACCGACTCTACATTTGCAAATATCGTTGAAAACTCAATCGTGTTGAACAGGAAGAACACGCCGAAGATACCAAGTGCGAAACCAAAGTCACCTACCCGGTTTACAACGAATGCTTTCATCGCCGCAGCATTGGCAGTTGGTTTTTTGAACCAGAAACCAATCAGCAAGTAAGATGCAAGGCCAACTCCCTCCCAACCAAAGAACATTTGGAGGAGATTGTCAGAAGTCACCAACATCAACATGGCGAAAGTAAACAGCGAAAGATATGCGAAGAAACGCGGGCGGTGCGGATCATGATGCATATAGCCAATCGAATACATATGAACGAGTGATGAAACCGTATTGACTACCACCAACATGACAACCGTTAGCGTATCAATGCGGAACGCCCAATTGACGTTCAAATCACCAGAACTCACCCACTGTAAAACAGGCACAGTAAAGGGCGCAGCTTCAGAATATGCAAATGATGCAAACGCAAC
>CAZXZQ010000370.1:0-2596 GCA_964645215.1 uncultured Rhizobiaceae bacterium
CCAGAAGGCGATCATTGGCTTTTGCACAGCCATGCAGGAAAAATTGCGGAAGTTATAAAATCTAGGGTTTAGGCAACTGCTCTTGCAAGCGCGCACTGCGACCAAAGCTCAGACAGTGCATTTACCAGATTTTCGATATCTTCATCCGTATGCAGCGGTGATGGTGTAATGCGTAGACGCTCAGTTCCCTTTGGAACCGTTGGATAATTAATCGGCTGAACGTAAATGCCATAATTGTCTAGAAGCAAATCGCTAATCCATTTACACTTCACCGGGTCTTTAACCATCACCGGAATAATGTGTCCTGGATTATGCGAATGCGGGATTCCCTCTGCATCTAGTCTTGCACGCACCTGACGTACGCGTTCTTTATGGCGCGCACGCTCTAACTGTGATTGCTTTAAATGTTGAATGCTAGCACGAGCACCTGCTGCAATTGCAGGTGGTAAAGCTGTTGTAAAAATAAAGCCAGATGAGAAGCTGCGAACAAAATCTACAAGTTCTGCAGAACCTGTAATATATCCACCCATCACACCAAAAGCTTTACCAAGCGTACCTTCAATAATATCGAGACGATGGGATATGCCTTCTTGTTCACAAATGCCGGCACCATGTTCACCATACATGCCAACAGCATGTACTTCATCAATATAGGTCATTGCGCCATGCTTTTCTGCAACGTCACAGATTGCTTCGATTGGCGCAATATCACCATCCATCGAATAGATGGACTCAAAGGCCACTATTTTTGGAACGTCTGGACCATATTCAGAAAGAACCCTGTCTAAATCCTCAATGTCATTATGTTTCCAGATACGCTTTTCAGCTTTAGAGTGACGAATCCCTTCAATCATAGATGCATGATTGTTGGCGTCAGAAAAAATCACACAACCTGGGATTTGCGCACCCAAAGTGCTGAGCGTTGCCCAGTTAGAATTATAACCAGATGTGAAAAGCAGTGCAGCTTCCTTGCCATGCAAGTCAGCCAGCTCTTCTTCAAGCAATACGTGATTGTGGTTTGTACCAGAGATATTGCGCGTACCACCAGCGCCTGCACCACAACCATCAATCGCGTCTTTCATGGCGTTCAGCACTTTTTCATGCTGACCCATGCCGAGATAGTCATTAGAGCACCAGACGGTTACTTCTTGTGTTGCACCATCTTTATAACGGCTCGCCTTAGGGAAATTTCCTGACTTGCGCTCAAGATCAGCAAACACGCGATAACGACCTTCATCTTTAAGGCTATCAAGGCGTGACTGGAAAAACTCGTTAAAATTCATAGCGGTCTCATTCAAATATTTTCATACGTATAACGTGAATTATTACAAATTGTGAGTCTTATTCAGAAAAACATACTGAATTATTGACGCATGCAGATAACATTTTTTTGATTCTAGCCAATTTTAGGCAAACCACTGGCAGACATACTTAATTTTGCCTCGATGAAATGTCTTGTACTATCAACTTCAGGAGCATTAATTTTGATTTCTTTTTCAATTATAGGGTTTTCTGCGCCAGCATCTTCGGCCATCTGAAGTATTTCTGCAGTAAGTAATTTTTCCGCTTCTTCAAGCGCGAGCGCTTCATTTGTAAATAATTGTGGCCCATCAGCAAGAAGCATTTGGAATGAACCACCGCCATCAGAACTAGAGATAACCAACGTTTTTTGAACGCGCACCTCGCCCGCAACGGCACCAATTGCATTCGCAACATCTGAATCTTCCGGCACAATACATTCGGTAGATAATCGGTCTCCAATCGCTGGGTAATAGGTTTTTGCAGATGCACCCAGTCCAACCAGCATTCTATCAAGCGACACTGAAATGTTTACAAATCCATTTTGGCGTTCTAACGCTCGGTTTATCAACCCTGTAGCACCTGGGCCAATATCAAG
Organism: uncultured Rhizobiaceae bacterium; assembly: GCA_964645215.1. Taxonomy (GTDB): domain Bacteria; phylum Pseudomonadota; class Alphaproteobacteria; order Rhizobiales; family Rhizobiaceae; genus JAALLB01. The sequence continues at coordinate 1,898 of CAZXZQ010000370.1, forward strand.
ACCATTTTCTTTCATACACGTTTGCCAAATAACATCAGCACTTTGAACTGTTACTTGATCTTTGACCGCCTGCGAAAACACTTCAGCCGAACTTGCAATCAGATTACCAAATCTATCACGTAACCGATACATAATGCTTGCCGCTAAATTGGCGGCTTCAGCATTCCAGTTATTTTGTTGTCCTAAAACATGCATCGCATCAGACGGAGTGAAACCAGAAACTTGCACTAACCCTTTAGAAACAAGTTTTGAAAGAGTCCCAGTTTCAGAAGCTCCTTTAAGCAGTTTATCGTGTGGCTGCGGTTTATCAGTAATGCGCTCATACAATTTGACTTCTGTTGCCTTCAACCCACCAGCAGCATTTTCCATTCCCTGAACGCGATGTGCGAACCGCACGCAAAGATGATTAGGATACTCCATCTGAGACTGACGGTTTAACGCTTCAAAAATTAATTCAGGATGTTCAATTGCAAGCAAGCTAATCGGAAGTTGGCGACGCGGCCCAAGCTTCACTTTTGTTTTTTGTGTCTCATCAATCTCAACCGTTGAATCGCCACCCAATCCATAGGTATGCATGGCGACCGCTTCCACCATAGTGGTAAACCCGCCAACGCTCGCGCCTTCCGGTTCAATGCGCGGCCAGCCTTTATCAAGGATTGCTACGTCGGTTGTTGTACCACCAATATCAGATACAATAGC
>CAZXZQ010000371.1:0-2584 GCA_964645215.1 uncultured Rhizobiaceae bacterium
CATTCCGGTTTTGGGCCTGACAGCGAACTCAGATTATTCAGCGGATCAGTTTACTTTACAGGCTGAGGCGGCGTATCGCATCGAGAATGCGTTTGAGGATGCGGATGCGATTCCATTCATTAATGGTCGTTTTGTGAGTGTAGACTCGGATGCATTTACGGAAACGGGAGCAGGTGCTGCAAATCTCATTAGTTCCGGCTCATCAAGTGACGCGTTTGACCTGACAGGTGGCATGCGCTTTGAAGCTGTTACAACCACAGGCAAAGCCTTTGTTGGCGCTGGTTATCAATACCGCTTTGGCGATGTGGCAACAGATACAACCTTTACCTTTGCAGGCGGTGGCACGTTCACGGCTCAGGGTATTGAGCGTGATCGTGGCAGTGCGTATGTAGAAGCCGGGCTTGAGATGGACATTCAGGAAAATCTTTCGCTCTTCGCTAATGGTACTGCGAATTTCGGTGGTGACTTCGAGGCCTACTCAGGCAGTGCAGGACTGAAGTTCGAGTTTTAACCTCTACGATTGAGCCCGAGATAAAGTGCAAAATTGCAACGGATGTGAATATTTCATCATATTAACCATAAGTGATGCTGTTTGCTTTGTAATTAGCTCCAAACTGGTGTAAAGAATTGGCAACGATGAGTGCCTCTTATACATCGGCCTCACATGGACAGGGAAATTAGGTTTTAAAGTGAAGAAGTTAACTCCTCTTTCAGTTGCGGCAATGGCGTTTTGTATGGTTGGTATTACATCTGCTAATGCTCAAAGCCTGCTTGACCCTAAACCCTTAGCACAACAAAGTTTTTCGGAAGATTCAAGTGCCGGTGGCGCCTCTGTTGATGGCTATAATTTTGAGTTCAGTGTGCTTGGCGGTTTTTTTGATCGCAATGTGCTTGGCGAAGCAAGCAATGCACAATTTACAACGTCATTCTCTGCGCCTCTGCCTTATTTCGAATCGTTAGGCTTTCAAATTGATGCTGGTATCGGCGTTTATGATGGAGATTTTACAAGTGCAGCCGCTGGTTTGCATATATTCCATCGTGATCCAAGTGTTGGCCTGATCGGCCTTTATGGTGATTGGGGATACACAAATCCGGAACATGCGGGCCGCGTGGGTATTGAAGCTGCAGTTTATAACGATCGCTGGTCGTTGGATGTTCTGGTTGCTGGGCAATTTGGACAGCATGTGTTTACTGAATTTGTTGATGAAGTCGATTTGTCTTACTATTTCACGGATAATTTCCGGGGTTCTATTGGGCATCGTCTTACATCGCGTGGGCATGTTGGTAATGTTTCTTTTGAACACCAGCTCACAGATGCCGGGCTAGATGGCGTAAGCATTTTCGGCGAGTTTGAAGCCGGTGATGATAATTATACGGCTGCATGGGGTGGCTTGCGTTATGCAACTGGCACTGGCGCCAGCCATTCAGGTTCATTGATTGAGCGTGACAGGCAAGGCAGTATTCAGGTTCGTATTCCGCGCAATCTCGCCAGTATTAGCCAGTGTGGCAGGTTGGATACGCCAATTCCTGCAGACAGTTTGCGCTCTTCTATCCGCATCTTATGTGCCGATGAAAACGACATAAACAGCAGGTCTACTGCTGGCATTGCTAAAGAATAGCTTTCCTAAAACATCAACAGCTAACGTCTTTGTGAGCTTTGTTTAATTGATTTCTAGTAAATTTAGTCAATTATGACTCTTGAATTGATTTACTAGGTTATTTTTTATGCATAAACGAAATTTTATTAAACCCTCTTGGTGGCTGCCTGAAAGTGCGGCTACTTCTGAAACAGCATTTTTAAATCGTCGTCAAATCCTTAAAGGGCTTGGCATTGGTGCGGTGGCAAGTGTTTCATCATCTGCAATTATCTCAAATGCATTGGCGCAGGAAAGTAATGATCCTAGTGCCGGTCTTTACCCGGTTGAGCGCAATGACAAGTATAAACTTGAGCGCCCGATTACACCGGAAAACCTGAACCTGACCTATAATAACTTTTATGAGTATGGTTCTCACAAGCAAATTTCTCGCGCCGCACAGGCTTTACCAATCCGCCCTTGGGAAATTGTGGTTGATGGTGAAGTAGAAGCGCCTATGACAATTGGCATTGATGATCTTCTGAAAAAGATGCCACTTGAAGAGCGCCTTTATCGCCATCGTTGCGTTGAAGCATGGTCTATGACTGTGCCTTGGTCTGGGTTTGAACTTTCTGAACTTATTAAAGTTGCGAAGCCAACATCTGATGCAAAATATGTACGCTTTGAGACATTTGGAAATGAAATTCCAGCACCTGGCTTACGTCAATCATGGTACCCTTGGCCATATGTTGAAGGGATTACGATGGCTGAGGCCATGAATGAAATGACATTTATGGTGACTGGTGCATATGGCAAGCCTGTTCCAAAACAAATGGGTGCGCCGCTGCGTTTGGCATTGCCTTGGAAATATGGCTTTAAGTCAATCAAATCCATCAAGAAAATCAGCTTTACAAAAGAGCGTCCAGTTAGCTTTTGGGAAGAAATTTCCAATGGTGGCGAGTATGGTTTCTGGGCGAATGTGAACCCAGAGGTTGATCACGCACGTTGGA
>CAZXZQ010000372.1:0-2576 GCA_964645215.1 uncultured Rhizobiaceae bacterium
ATCCAAGGTCGAGGAAAAAGACTCCTGATACGTATTTCCAAAGTTGGATATAAAATGGTTGATCGAGGCCGTAGCGTTCGCGAATTTCGTTGATGACGCTTGCATCAGCCCCACCCATATCACCCGCGATGGAATCTGCTACATCACCCGGCGCTATCGTTATGAGCGTAAAATTAAGAACCAGAACTGCTATGAGCAAGAGCAGGCCATAGCCTATGCGTTTTGCAATTGTTTGCCAAAAACTCATTAAACAGTCCGAATTATTAGAGAATAAACAGCGCCCAGCAAGTTTTGCTGGGCACCATCAATGCTTGTTTATTTCAGCCAAATCTTGTCAAGCGGGCTTGAAGTGCCCCAGATTGAGTTTGGCGGGTTAACGATCTTCGTATTGGCAACCGTATGATATGGAGATGGGAACATCGGATATAGCGGAAGTTCATCAGCAAGTATCTGCTGAAATTCTGCGTAATATTCCTTACGTTTATCAATATCATTGGTAGAACCAGCTAGCTTCATCAACTCATCCACACGGTCATTTGCATATTGTTGTGTGTTAGACCAGATGACACCTTTTTTGATGTTTTGACTATTATAGGTTCTATGAACACCAATCACCGGATCACCCCAGTTGAAGACGTTATCCATAGTCATATCAAACTCATGGTTTGAAATGCGCTTAGCCCATGTCGGGAAATCAGCAGATGCACGTACGGTGACATCAATACCGATTTTCTTCAAAGCAGGCTTCATATATTCAGCAAATGGTTTCATTGCTGGCCAGCCGTAATCCACTGTAAGTGGGAAGCGAATACCATCAGAACCCGCTGTATAACCTGCTTCATCAAGCAGGCTATTCGCTTTGTCGATATCCAAATCGTATGCTTCCACTTTATCATTGTAAAATGGGCTGCCTGGGTGAATACCAGTTTTTGCCGGTCCAATCGTACCAAGCATAAGTGCTTTCAAAATGAATTCACGGTCAACGGCATAGGCAATTGCCTTGCGCACTTTCGGGTCAGACACTTTGTCTGCCTTTGTATTGAACGCAAGCCAGTTTACCGGTCCAATCGCGGCATAGCCTGCGTTTGATACATCAAGACTATCATTCTTTTTCAGGCGTGTAAGATTGCGTGGCTCTTGCTCAAAACCAGAAAGCATCAACTCGCCACTTTCAAGTGCAATCGCTCTTGCAGTTTCTTCTGGCATGATGCGCATTACAATCTTATCAAGGTAAGGAAGTCCTTCCATGAAATAACCATCATAACGCTCAAGGATGACATGTTCATCGCGCTTGAATTCAACAAGTTTAAATGGACCCGAACCAACAACATTCTCAGAGTTAGCGGGATGCGCCTTTGGGTCTTGTCCATCGCCATAAACATGTTTTGGTATGATCGACAGAAGCTGAGATGACATTGCCAGCATAAGTGCTGGGTGTGGCTCTGACAGTTTTATAATAGCTGTGTTGGCGTCAGGTGTTTCAACAGCTGTTACCGGCGCGAACATGGATTTAAACGGGTGATTTGCTTTCACCGTATCAATAGAGAACGCAACATCTTCAGAAGTAATTGGCTTGCCATCATGGAAAGTCGCACCCTCAACCAAATTGATTGTAACACTTAATCCATCCGCGGAAATTTCCCACGTCTTTGCAAGGTAAGGTTGAGGTGTCCAGCCATCATCATATCTCAATAGTGATGCAAATAGCTGTGTACCTGGCTGACCTGTAGCCGTGCCAGATTGAACAGCAGGATTGAGATGTCGTGGTGTTTGCTGAATCGCCATTACTAGCGTCCCACCTTTTTTAGGCTCTTCTGCCTGTACAACAGGGGCAGTAAAAATTGTAGTCTGCGCTAAAAGAGCGGCAGCTAATAATAATTTCTTCATAAGTAGTTCTCCCTTTAGTCACAAAAAGAACCACCTCAGCATCAAACAGGGGCAGTCCCTTTTATAGCGTTTTCACAGCTCCTCCCAGAGCTGAATATTATTAATGCACTATTTCTTTGTGTCCGCAAGGATTGAAAGTTGAGTGATCTACAGTTAGCATTTGTTTAAGGCAGGAGAAACTCTATGAATACAATATATTCCGCTCGTAAAATTATTACGATGAATCCAGCACGGCCAGAAGTTAGTCACGTGGCTGTTAGAGATGGTAAGATTGTTGGTGCGGGGAATTTGGAAGAGCTTGCACGCTGGGGCGAATATGAATTAAACGAACAGTTTGCTGATAAAGTTTTAATGCCAGGGCTAGTGGAAGGCCATGCGCATACAATGGAAGGAACGCTTTGGCGCCATACATATTGCGGGTATTTTGATCGCGTTGATCCTGACGGTAAAAAATGGAGCGGCCTAAAAAACATTGGTTCCGTTCTTGAAAGGCTAAGTGAGGCGGAGCAAAAACTGGAAGATCCAAATGCTCCACTTCCAGGCTGGCAACTTGACCCAATTTATTTTGATAATGAACGCGTAAGTCGAGCTGACTTGGATAAAGTATCCTCCAGTAGACCAATTGGCGTATTGCACGCTTCAGGTCATATCATGAATGTAAATTCCAAAGCTTTAGAGCTTGCCGGAAT
>CAZXZQ010000373.1:0-2576 GCA_964645215.1 uncultured Rhizobiaceae bacterium
CTTCCCAGATAGAGTGATCCGCTTCAAAATCATCATAGTCTACCGCAGGATCATCCCCATTTGGCGGGCAGCCTGCCAGATAATATTGCCCATCCGTGCGCATATGAACACCGGATGGATCAATCGTCAGCGGCAGGTCTCGATCAAGCGGCTGCTCCGCATCAAAGATAAATGTGTATCGACGGCGCGGTTCGACCGGAATTTCGATACCCGCCATACGTGATGTCAGAACTGCACGGGGGCCAGAACAATTCACCACTTTGCCGCAGGAAATTACCTCACCCGTCTTCAACGTCACACTTTCAACCTTGGTGCCAGCATCATTTTTGGTCATGGCCACCACTTGATTGGTGCAATATTCAGCACCCTTCTCACGCGCCATACGCTTCCACCAATCAAAAATCGTGTTGCCATCAAAATAGCCTTCATCAACCAGATTATGGTTGGCACCAATAATCCCGTCGAGATTATAAAACGGGTAATCCCGAGCAATCTCTTCCGCACTCAAATGCTTGGTGCCAGCACCGCATTTTTCCTGTATGACCTGCGCTTCTTTCAGCGTATTGGCAAAATCATCATTGTCCGCCAGATACATATAGCCATAGCTTTGTAAGGCAATTTCCGGTACGCGGTCATCGTTACCCATGAATTCACGGAAATTCTTTATAAACTCTGCGCCAAATTGCGAAATCTTGATGTTAATTTCTGCTGAAAATTGCTGCCGAATACATGAATTCGTATGCGAAGTAGAGGTCCACTCATAGGTAGGATCTCGCTCTACTACAAGGATCGATCCATCAAAATCAGGGTTTTGCGCAAGCCACCAAGCAACAGACGAGCCATACATCGCACCTCCGACAATTACGACGTCATAAGATTTGGCTTTAGGTTCAACAAAATTATTAGACATATAAACTCCTGATTTGTAACTCAGCTTTTCACAAAAGCATGATAAAGAAAAGTTCATTTTGCGACCACTTGCACTTCTCAAAGCTTAATTCCATATATTAGACGATAAGGAACAAAACCATGCAGGCTATTGCCCAAATAAGCGAACTCAATTGGAAGTGTAATCACACATGGAAACGCGCAAGCGTAAACACGCTGTGGTGTCTGCTTGGTTGCTCAATTGGAGATTTTGGCACAATCGCCTTTTTCCAGTTTAGCGGCATTGCCTGGCCTGTTTTTGCCATTATGGCGCTCGCTATTTTCAATGGTCTTTTAACATCGATAGCCCTTGAAACATTCATTCTCTCAAGACAAATGGAATTTAAGGCAGCTTTCAACACAGCCATTGGCATGTCATTTATTTCTATGGTTGCGATGGAACTTGCTATGAACCTCACTGATGTAATTCTAACCGGCGGAGCTATTCTTACCTGGTGGGTAATTCCTTTAATGCTCTTTGCAGGATTTATTACGCCGCTACCTTATAATTACTGGCGACTCAAGGCACTCGGCAAAGCCTGCCACTAAGTCGTTTATTCAGGCATTTTGTTTTTCTTGTTCCGCCTGCATTTGGCAGAGCAGTAAACAATCTCTTCCCAATTTTTTTCCCATTTCTTGCGCCACGTAAATGGCCGCTGACAAACCGGGCAGATTTTTTCGGGTAGCTCGTTTCTATTAATTTCCATAGTAGGCTTTCTTAGATCAATCTAATAATTTGATCTTACACAATCTTAAGAACTTAGTAACCTGATTTGCAATTTCTGCATACCTACACTTCGGTAATTGCACTCGTAAAAACCTCTCCCAAGCCTTACATTATTATCAAGACATAAAAGGAGAAATACAATGGACGTATTCGGTTCTTACAAAAAATGGCGCAATTACCGTCGTACAGTAAATGAATTAAGTTCTCTATCAAACCGTGAACTTGACGATCTAGGCATTAGCCGTGGCGACATCAAATATGTCGCAAACAATCTAAGATAAATAATTACATAGTTCAGCCTCCTCCCAACCAAAGCTGAACATCGGGATTACTCCTCCCTATCCCTCATCATCACCCTGTGTAGCAATGCATGGGGTGTTGTTGTTTTGGCGCTTAGGTAATATACACCTTTCATAACAAAGGAACTTCATTCTTGAGCAAACAACTTACGATTATTGGTGGCGGGCTGGCAGGCTCTGAAGCCGCATGGCAGGCCGCTGAAATGGGTGTGCAGGTTAAACTATACGAAATGCGGCCTGTTCAGAAAACTGATGCACATAATACTGACGGTTTGGCAGAGCTTGTTTGCTCAAACTCATTTAGATCAGATGATGCACAGTCAAATGCAGTGGGTGTGTTGCACGCAGAAATGCGTATTGCAAATTCATTAATCATGGAATGTGGCGACGCTCATAAAGTACCTGCTGGCAGTGCATTGGCAGTTGACCGCGATGCGTTTTCAAATGCGGTCACAAAACGCATTGAAGATCATCCAAATATTCAAATTGTGCGCGAACTCGTGCCAAACCTTCCATCCGCAGAAAATGGCCCCGTAATCATTGCAACCGGTCCGCTAACCGCATCTGATCTTGCCGAAGATATTGCCAAAGCCACTGGCGAAGATGAACTTTCATTCTTTGAT
>CAZXZQ010000374.1:0-2543 GCA_964645215.1 uncultured Rhizobiaceae bacterium
AAAAAATAATTTTTGCCAAACATTAACCAACATGCTTCAATATATATGGAGTTTATTGAGTAGAGCTTGTGCCAAATGTTGTTAAGAAACTTAAAAACACCGTTTATTTTAGCATCCATCGCAGTTGGGTTATCCGCCTGCGTTTCTGGTAGCGATGATCTTGGTCTTGCTTCCGTAAAACCGGCTGCCCAAACAACAAATTCCTATGCAAACACTGATAGTTCGCCACAAACCATTGTGAGAGTTGAGCCCTCTTCTGCATATGCTTATGCAACCGATGAGACATTTATTGAGCCAGTCGTTAAGCCGAGAGTTCAAAAAACCTATCTTATCAATGGACTTGCAAGTTCAGTGAAAGCCATTGGGTATGGCTTTACGAACCTGTCAAAGAAGATCAATGGAGCTTCGCTGCATAATTATGCGTCTTTCATTGAAAGTTCGACAATAATTCGCAGCACTGTAACCAAAGAAATTCGCGCTGAATACGCCAAGAATCCTGATCTGGAAATTAACATGATTGGTATTAGCTTTGGTGCAAATATCGTGACGTTAATTGCGGCTGATCTTCATCGAAGAAATATTCCAGTCAACTATCTGGTGACAATGGAAGGGCCAGCTATGGTTCCTATCCGAAATAATGTTCGTAAGGCAGATCATTTCCGCTGTACAAATCTTGATTGTTTTAAAACCAAGGCAAAGCTTGCGCGTGGTAACAAGACTACGAAATTTGCAACTTATGATATTAAAGCGTCGCATATTCCATTGGCAAATCATGCCGATGTGCATGCGCATATTATTCGCCAAATCGAAGCGCCAATAGACATAAACACTGCTCAACAATAACTTCTCTATTGCCATTCTTGGTTAGAAGTGGTTTGTCCAGCTAGACGCAAATCATGGAGAGTTACATGGCAGATAAGCCCCATTTACTGGTTATTGATGCACCGTATTATACGGATATATCTGCTGGCCTGATGGAAGGTGTGACCAAGGTTCTATCTGCAGCGGGTGCTACGCATGATTATGTGGCTGTGCCGGGCGTATTGGAAATTCCAACTGCTGTTGCCATGGCGCTTGATGGTTCAAAGCATTATGATGGCTATGTAACAATCGGCTGCGTTATTCGTGGTGAAACAACCCATTATGAAGTTGTAGCTGGCGAATCTGCGCGTGCCATTATGGATTTATGCATTGAACATAAACTTGCACTTGGAAATGGTATTCAAACCGTTGAAAATGAAGCGCAAGCATGGGCACGTGCAAAAGTATCAGAAAAAGATAAGGGTGGCGGTGCAGCGCAAGCAGCCCTTGATATGATTGAACTTAGAAAGTCGTTTTCTTAATGTCGAACGCAGATGACAGTTCTATAAAGCCGGTTAACAAGCGTGGCGCGGCGCGCCTTGCTGCTGTGCAGGCGCTTTATCAGATGGATTTATCAGATGCACGTGTATCTGATGTGGTCGCGGAATATGAGCATATGCGCCTTGGTCAAGAAGTCGAGGGCGACCTCTACCTTGAAGCGGATGTAAGTTGGTTCAGAGGCGTTGTGGCTGGTGTTGTTAAAGAACAGGTGACACTTGATCCGCTCATTCATGACACGCTGCCGGAAGATTGGCCATTATCGCGCATCGATACGTTGCTGCGTTCTATTATGCGCTGTGGTGTGTTTGAGCTCTCCACCCGCAAAGACGTGCCATCACGTGTTGTTATTTCTGAATACCTAGATGTTGCAAAAGCCTTTTTTGATGAAGATGAGCCTAAACTCGTAAATGGTGTTTTGGATAGGTTAGCCAGAGATCTTCGTCCAGAAGAGTTCAAAGATGAAAAAGCTAAATGAGTTCGATCTAATTGAAAAATATTTTGCGCCGCTTGCAGGCGAGGGTAGTTTTGAACTCAAAGATGATGCAGCGCTTATTACACTAACCGATGGACATGAATTCGTAGTCACACAAGACGCAATTGCCGAGGGCGTTCATTTTTTTGCTGATGATGCACCGGAGCTAATTGCTAAAAAAGCCCTACGGGTCAACTTGTCAGACCTTGCTGCCAAAGGCGCTAAACCAAAGTCTTTTTCCCTAGCTTTAGGGTTAGGCGAGAATTGCGATGAAGCATGGATTGAGCGTTTTGCCTTGGGCCTTGCGCAAGATTGTATGGCGTATGGCGTCACTCTAAGTGGAGGCGATACGTTCAAAACAGGCAGCGGTACGATGATCTCCATCACTGCAATGGGTGAAGTTCCTGAAGACCAATATGTCTCGCGCTTGAGTGCTAAAGTCGACGATGAGGTTTTTGTAACAGGTTCAATAGGCGATGGTGCATTGGGCTTGTTGGCGAGGCAGGGGCTGCTTGATTCCGATTATCTGACAAATCGATATTTGCTTCCAGAACCACGGATGGATATCGCACCGGTTGTTGCTAAATTTGCAACAGCTTCTATGGATATCTCTGATGGGCTTGTCGGCGATCTTGAGAAATTATGTAAAGCCTCTGTCGTTGGTGCTGAGATATTCTTGGAAAAAGTTCCACTTTCAGTCGATGCAAAA
>CAZXZQ010000375.1:0-2518 GCA_964645215.1 uncultured Rhizobiaceae bacterium
CCAATCAACATATTTATCATGCGCTGAGTATGGCTATTTAATTTAAGGAAGCTTGCGTAGAAGAGCGGCCAAAGTTGTCCCTTAATCGGGAAGTCAAACATTGATAAAAATTTCAATGCAAGATGGGTAGCCTCTTTTCGATGATTCGTAATCTACGCGAGGCGATAAACCCGCGTAGATCAGGTTGTCAAAACAATTGCAACTTATAAATTAATTGATGGTTACTAGGGCATGGCCCCTCATAGAATTTGAACTGTACAAATGGGCGATTTATGGGTTTTACAAATATCAAAGAATATGACAACCATCGCTTATGAATAACTACATGCATTGTCACAACCGTTAATACGTTATGCATATGAGGGCGAAAAAATTTCAAACACATCCAAAAGTAGCGCTGTAAAGCAGGACGAGCTTAATCTGTCTGAAGTAGAATTGTTGCTGGTAGCAAATCTGTTTGCCGCAATGACGCGTGCTGATGGCATTGAACGTAATATGGAAAATTTAACCGCCAAAGCATTTCTCGAAGAGTACAATAAAAATGATATCGCTCGTATTAATGAGCACTACCATCGATCAGTCGAGAATTTTAATCAAGAAGAGCTTAATGAATCTATTCAAGGCTTGGTCTGCAGTTTTACTGAAGAAGAAAAGCTCAAATTGATAAAATCACTTTGCATGATTGCATTCAGTGACGGAGAAATCCACAGCCAAGAACAAGAGCTAATTTTAACGTTTATGGATGCCATGGACATCAATCAATCTACTGTTGATTTTGCCACGATGCGTGAGCATTACAAAATAGTTGACCTCGAACAGTAAGTAGTCCGACGAACTTATCTCAGCCCTATAAGCTTCCCGCATAATTCTCATATCGTTCATATAACAAACGGCGACAGTCAATTTGTCATTGCGTGAACCGTTGGTCGGAAGGCAAGCAAAGCGCCGCCGAGAGACGGACAGTAGTGCGGCTACGTTAGCGGAAAACAAAACTAAGCCCGCAAAACCTTGAAGAGAAAAAAAGCTAACACCAAACTCACAAGCGCATTCCACCCGGCAAAGGAAAGGCCGAGCACCCGAAGAGCCGCTTTATCACACGAGGGTGGCGTGGTTGTTTCCAACTGATTGAGAAGATCATTTACATTGCCTGATATGCTGCCTTCAACAACGCCACAATCGCCAGGCCCTGCCCACCAACCCCATTCAACACCAGCATGATTTACACCTAGAAAAAGAGAATAGAGCATGAGAAGAAACGCGATTAATACACATGCACGAACAACACGCGCAGGCCATGTAAGAAACATAGCAAGGAGCGCAATTGCCATAACGGGGATGCCAGCATACCAGGGTTCCCGTTGTTGCAGGCATAATTTGCATGGGATGTAACCGCCAATATGCTCAAACGCGAGCGCGGAAAGGATCACCGCACACATGCCAACAAGTACAAGGATGAGGTTTTTTCTCTCACTATCAGGAATGGGGCGATCAAACATAGATTACCTTTAGAATAAAAATTTAATGGCCACAAATCCACCGATCAATGCAATCATGCCAAGCGTGAACATCAAGCCCAATCGCTTTTCAATGAACTCGCGCACCGGCTCCCCCAGCCAATAAATCAGAAACGAAACGAGAAAGAAACGAAACCCACGACCAATCACGCTAACAATTGCGAAAGTTAAAAGATTAAAGCCAACGGCGCCTGAAAAAATCGCCAACACTTTGTACGGAAACGGCGTAATTGCTGCAAAAAGAATGCCCCATGCACCCCATTCGTCGTACCATGCTTTGACTTTGGTAAAAGAATCTTCCTTGCCATAAAAGGCGAGGATTGGTTTGCCGATTGTATCGTAAAGTGCAGCACCGATGTAATAGCCGAGAAACGCACCGAGCACGGAAGCGATGGTGCAGAGGCCTGCATAAAATATCCACTTATGCCGTTTGGCGAGTACCATAGGTATAAGCAGTACATCCGGCGGAATAGGAAAGAAGGAGCTTTCAATAAACGAAACGCCGGCAAGGGCAGAGCTGGCACGCTTATGTTCTGCCAGTTTAAAGACCCAGTCATACAGTTTGCGTATCATAATCCATGCGCTTTCTGTTGTGATTATCGCGATTGTTTTGAGATTTGGCCTGTTCGCATGCAAGTGTAAAGAAAGAAGTTTGAATTTGGGCGATATTTATGTTGACCGCAAGGGGTTCGAAGCTATATTCCCCTCTCACTACCATCGATTTGTAGCACGCTCTAAGGCATGCACTTATCTCGGGCCCCTCTGGCGGAATTGGTAGACGCGTGGGATTCAAAATCCCATTCCTTCGGGAGTGCCGGTTCGATTCCGGCGGGGGGTACCAATTTTCCATTTCAACACGTTTCAAATTGTTTCAAAACTCCTTATTCTACAAGGGTTTTTGAGTGATTTTTGTTGCATGCTGTTTCACGTCATTTCATTGTTTTTCACCCATTTTGGTGCTACAAATGGTGCTATCTCAGTTCGATTTGGAAATGTAGCACCAA
>CAZXZQ010000376.1:0-2517 GCA_964645215.1 uncultured Rhizobiaceae bacterium
CGGATAGTGATGTGATGGAGATAGCTGAGGCGTTTTACAAGCAAGTTGGAAAAACTACCATCCGCGTTAACAAGGAAGTGCCGGGCCATGTGGCGAACCGATTGCAAGCTGCCCTTTGGCGTGAAGCGATACATCTTGTGAATGAAGGGGTTGCTTCCGTTGAGGACGTGGACAAGGCGGTATGGTCTGGGCCGGGATTGCGCTGGGCTGCGATGGGGCCAACCATGCTCTTTCATTTGGGTGCAGGCGAAGGCGGTATAGATTCGTTCTGCGAGCGCTATACGCCTAGCTTTAATCGATGGTGGGAGAGTTTGGGTGACTTACGCCTGAACCCGGAAATTGCTGAAAAGCTTTCAACAGGTGTTCGCGAAGAAGCGGGCGATAGTTCAGTTGAAGATTTATCTGCTGAACGCGATGGGCTGATTACAGCCATGCTGAACGCGACGGGTAAAATTCGGAAATAAAAAAGGCGCTCGAAAGCGCCTTTTCAAATTCTTGGTTCGTAAGTTTACTTACGAACAAGTTCTACCCAGTTGCCATCTTTCACAACAGAGATGATGATTTCATCAGCGCCCTGGTGATCATCTGCAGAATAATCAACTGTATTGCCAGAAATGGTATCTTCGTAGTTCAAGCTTTCCATGCCTTTTTGGAAGCTTTCGGAAGTGAGGTCTTTGCCCGCTGCCTCAAGTGCTTTTACGAGTGTGACCGCACCAGAGTGGCCTAGCAATGCGCCAGTGCCTGGTAGTTTTTCGCCTGTTGCTTCGGTGACTTCCTTGAAGAACTTCTGTACTTCAGGCTTGTCCATGCGAGCAAGTAGATCAGCCCAACCAGATGCTGCATAAAGACCTTCGGTAACGCCGCCTGGTACTTTCGCCATGACAGTGTGGAAACCAGCTGATGAGTTCAGCAATGCAATATCGTTCATGCCAAGCTTCTTCGCAGTGCCTGAAACGGTAATTGCCTGACGAACAGTCAACGCCATAGTGATAATCTGACAACCATCGGCACCTAGTTTTTGTAGTGAACCTACAAAATCTGCTTCGTCCGGCTTGTGCGTAGTTTCAGAAACAAACTCTAGGCCATCTGTTTCGCCAGCTACATCAGATGCACCCAATTGAATTTCTTTACCAAAGTCAGTTGGCAGATACATAGAGCAGACTTTTGAATAGCCTTTTTCTGCAGCTAGATATTTTACACCTTCTTTGATTTGTGCGTAGTAGGATGCGGTGCCGCCGTAATGAAGCGGTGAAAATGGCTCAGCCATCTGACGCGCTGCAGATAGCGGTGAAATGTTTGGAATGCCCTTTGCATCTTGCTGCTTGAATGCTGCGATGTTCATCGGTGTGCCGAGTGACAAGAGCATTGCGAAAACTTTGTCACCGTTGATTAACTTGTTAATGCCCTGAATGGCTTTTGGCATCTGATAAGCATGGTCTTCCACGATGAAGCGGATTTTACGGCCATGGATGCCGCCATTTGCATTTACTTCATCAAATACAAGTTGGGCGGCTTTTGTTGCTGGTGCGCCAAACGCTGCGAATGGACCGGAAAGGTCGTTGTTTGAACCAATTAGAACTTCAGTATCTGTCACGCCTTGTTGCGCGAAGACTGGTGCAGCAGTGAATGATAGCGCAACTGCTGCGGCTGCAAGTGTTGCTTTAAGGTTTCTCATAATTTTCCTCCCTTATGAGTAAGTATGAATTAGCTTTGCATAATTTGTCTGAGCTGCAAAGGTTTAGTACATTTGCTCTATTAAACCGGAATGTTTGGTTTCAACAAAACTCCGTTTTAGTTTCATGGTTGGTGTTAATTCATCGTCATCTGCAGTGAGTAGAATGTCGATGAGGCGAAAATCTTTAATTTGTTCGACGCGAGCGAAGTCCTTATTAACTTCGTCAATTGTGTCACCAATGAGTTTTTGAACTTCTTTTGCAGCGCAAAGCGAAGCGTAATTGCTAAATGGTATGCGGCGGTCTTGCGCAAATTTTTCTACGTTCTCCTGATCAATCATGACAAGACAGGTCAGGAATTTGCGCTTGTCACCAATGATAACCGCGTCAGATATATAGGGTGAGAATTTAAGGCGGTTTTCAATCTCAGCCGGCGTGATATTCTTGCCACCTGCTGTGATAATAATATCCTTCAAACGTCCGGTGATGGTAAGAAAACCCTGATTGTCCATCATGCCAACGTCCCCGGTGCGCAGCCACCCATCATCAGTGAGTGTTTCAGCTGTCTTGTCCGGTTTCTTCCAATAGCCTTTAAATACGTTGCCTGCTTTGTATTGAATTTCGCCATCTTGTGCGATGCGTAATTCTGCACCCGTAACGGCAGGTCCGACTGTGCCGACTTTATTTTCACCATTTTTATTGATGGAAATTACGCCAGCGCTTTCTGTCATGCCGTAACCTTCAAGGAGAGGCACGCCAATGGATTGGTACCAACTTAACAGTTCTGGTGAAATGGGAGCAGCACCGGAACCACCACGGCGGAGCCTATCCATGCCAAGCATGC
>CAZXZQ010000377.1:0-2515 GCA_964645215.1 uncultured Rhizobiaceae bacterium
TGAACTTCGCAGCAAGATGCTTGCGATGGCGGCTGGTGCAGTGTTTGAAGTTGCCTTTGGCCGCTTTGTCGATGCATTCGAAAAACGCGCGGACGAAGTATACGCATAAAAAAATCCCCCGATCATAAAGATCGAGGGATATAAGTTACAGGGGAGATAATCTGAACATTGGATCGACGTGACGGGGAGGGCGTCTTGTCATAGTTTAGATATAGGCACTCAAAAACGCACCATGTGTGCATTTAGTCACACTCTGTTTAATGCAGTAGATTCCTTAAATTACCCTTGATTAAAATTTGAACTAATTTTCAAAAATAAACTTAGTAAGTTTATGTCATCCTAGTTCTATTAACAGGGAGAAAATTTATGAAAAAACTATTTTCAGTGGGGTTCTTAACAAGCGCATCAATGTTGCTGATGACCCAAAACGCTTATGCGGGCATTTCTATTACAACAGAGTCACTTTGGTATGTTATTCCAAGTGCAATCATCTTCATTATCTGCGCTAAGCTAACTGCAATGATGAAACCGGACCATATTGAGGTTCACGAGATGAACTCTCAAAATAGCCCAGCAGCTGCAATGACAATGAAGCGAATTTCTATGCTTCCAGCATCTGTTTTTGCTGTTTCTTTAGTTTGGGGCGTAGGCACAGCATATAACTGGTTCTAAAGAATAGTAGGGCGGGTTTTTGTTACTCGCCCTCGTCAATTGCATAGCCAAGAAGCATTTCTAGCGCTTCTTTAATGGTTTCGCGGCGGACTTTATCTCGTCCAATATCACCAAATTCAAACTTTTCAACGAAAGCACCTTCTTCTTGCGCTGTTGCAACTGCAATAAACACAAGTCCAACTGGTTTGGTTTCTGCGCCACCGCCGGGGCCCGCAATGCCAGTTACGGCGACTGAGGCATCTACATTGGCAGCTTTTACAGCGCCTATTGCCATTTCTGAGGCGACTTGAGCGGAAACCGCACCATGTTCTTCTATTAATTCGCTAGGAACATTGAGCAATTCCATCTTGGCTTCATTGGAATAAGTGATGAAACCGCGCTCAAACACGCTGGATGAACCCGAAACCGATGTAAGACATCCACCAATCAAGCCACCCGTACAAGATTCTGCTGTGGCAATCGTCATATTTTCGTCAGCAAATTCCTTGATGGTTTGTTGCGCGATTACCAATAATTCTTCATCAAACATCTAAAATACCACCGTAGCTGATGCGAGGGCGGCAATGCCTTCCTCTCTGCCAATAAAACCAATTTTTTCATTTGTTGTCGCTTTAACCGAGACGCGAACCAAATCAAGATTACAAATCTGCGCTACACGTTCCCGCATTGCATCTCTGTGTGGGCCTATTTTTGGCGCTTCGCAGATGATCGTTACGTCCAGGTTAGTAATTGTGCCGTCAGCTTCATTCACAAGTTTCACTGCATGTTCCAAAAATCGATCAGAAGATGCGCCTTTCCATTGTGGATCAGATGGCGGAAAGTGTGAACCGATATCGCCGTCACCAATTGTACCCAGCAGCGCATCTGTGAGTGAATGTAAACCAACATCTGCATCTGAATGGCCTTGAAGTGCCTGCGTGTGCGGAATTTTCAAACCACACAGAATTACCGCATTGCCGGGGCCAAGTGTATGCACATCATAGCCACTCCCTGTACGCACATCGATAAGAGGTTTATTCATGCTCAATCTCTGCTCTGCTGTCTTTAAATCTTGTTTGGTTGTTATCTTGAAATTACCAGAGTAGCCTTCAACTAACTTCACTGAAAGCCCAGTCCATTCTGCCACAGCGGCATCATCTGTGAAGTCATGGCGGTCTTCTTTTGCAGCTTTTATGTGAGCTGCGTGAATTTCATCCAGCATGAAGCCTTGAGGCGTTTGGGCAAGGTAGAGATTTTCTCTTGGCACTGTTTCTGTCACAATTCCAGCTTCATCAGCACGTTTTACCGTATCGGCAATGGCAGATGCTGGCAGGGCACATACCCCATTAGAGATGCCAGCAAGTATGTTTGTCGTTGTTTCATGTGGTACAAATGGACGAGCAGCATCATGGATAAGGACTTTATCAAAATTAAGCGCGTTAACCGAATCCACACCGGCCTTGCAGCTATCTTGCCGCGTAGCACCACCAGTGACAGGTGCTAGAAGCTTCTCATGAGTGTTAATTGCATCTTCATATAGGACATGATCATCCGCATGAATAACAACTTGTATGGCATGGATATCTGGATGGTTTGAAAAACATTCAATCGTGTGCTGCAAAACCGATTTGCCAGCAATCATACGATATTGCTTTGGTCCACCTTCGCTTCCCATGCGTTCGCCGCGTCCTGCAGCTACAATTACGATTGCATTCTTGCTCAAAATTATTCTCCTAGTCCTTGTTTTTTGTCACGCCATCAAATGACAATCAACCTTGTGATTGCATTACAATTGTATATTTCTTGCCAAGCTGTTATTGCCTATTTTTTATGCAGAATATAGGACATTTTAATTTGCCTGAAA
>CAZXZQ010000378.1:0-2513 GCA_964645215.1 uncultured Rhizobiaceae bacterium
TCCGCGAAGGCGGCCGTACAGTCGGCGCTGGCATCGTAGCAACTATTATTGAGTAGTAAGTAATTTCAGCAAAAGTTGCAGACTTTTGCGCTCGTGAAATTACGCAAGATACGTTGGAAGGTCGGGTTTAGCCTCAACAAAAGATTATCTCCAGCCGCCGACTTATAAGATATAAAAAAAGCCCGGATAAAATTATCCGGGCTTTCGTTTAAGAATTAAGTTTAAACTTATTTCCAGCGTGTTTTTCCTGGCTTTTCTTTATGTGCTAAGACCTGAAATTTTTGACCTTTTTTGTATAGATCTTCCTTAGAAGATTTTTTTTCACCGCTATCTTTGTGCCACTTATTATCTATGGGTGATTTGTATTTATATTCCATATTATAATGAAATTTTATATCACTGACTTCGTAACCTTTAATTGGCGCAATTAATTTGGCCAAGTCGCACTCCATCATCGCAAGTTTACCAGTGTCTTTTTCAACTAGCTTACTTTTACGTTTTGAAACTGAACATTCTGTGCTGATTTTTGTAATCTTCGCAGTTGTTTCAACATAATTTACGGCTTTGTCGCCCTCTGATACAGCTAATGCACCAAGTGCTACTGCGCCAATTGCGCCATATGTTTTTAAACCCATTTTATATTCCCCTGTAAATTTGATTAAAAAATAGAGGTTCAATAAAGCGCGTAATTCTTAATTTGCTCTTCACGGGTTTGTGAAGATTGTTAATAAAGTGAATGGATTTTTAAGTTCAGTGGTTAATGATTTCGCACAGTTTAATAACTGCATGTTAAGCATGACGTGCTTGACGCTTACGCATACATCTGTATTTTGTTTTCATGATTTTACATTTTGCAAAAACACTCAAATCTAAACGCATCCCCATATCGGGGAAGTGGTTTTGCATGTAGTTTTGAAATAGCATAAAGAAACAATCTAACCCCGCCGGTTTGGACGGGGTTTTTTATTGCCCAGTCTCCGGCACATTAAACAGGAGACAATCATGATCACATACACACAGCCAACAGGCCTTTGGGTTCCGCTTATTACGCCATTTAATGGTGGCAAAATTGACGAGGTTTCGCTTCGCCGATTGATACAGCATTATGCTTCGAAAGATATTAGCGGCATCATTCTTTCGGCGACTACCGGAGAAGGGCAGCTTTTAAGCTACCGCGAGTTGGAATTACTCGCGCAAGTTTCTGCGGTGACCTTATCAGAAATGAATGTTGATTTGCCCTTATTCTTAGGACTTTCGGGTAGCGACCCTAAAAAGCTTGTCGAACAAGTAATCGCAACTGCGAGCTGGCCAATTGATGGATATCTGGTCAGCGGTCCCAATTATCTTAGGCCGAGTCAGCAAGGCGTTCTTCAATATTTTGAGCTGATAGCACAAAGCACTGATAAGCCTATATTGGTTTACAATATTCCTTATCGCACGGGCGTAAATATCGAAAATGAAACGATGCTAAAGCTTGCAGAGCTGCCAAATGTCGTTGGCGTGAAAGACTGTTGCGGGAGCGCTGAACAATCTTATGAATTATTGCGCACGGCGCCAGAAGGTTTTTCGGTTTTAACCGGAGAAGATCCTTTCTTCTACAATGCTATGGTGCATGGCGCACCCGGTGCTATTTTAACAGGCGCGCATGTTTTGGTCGATGACCATCTACAAATCATGGCTGATATTCAAAATGGGAAACAAGCAGCCGCATTAGCATTATGGAATAAAGTTGCACATATTCCTTCGCTTCTTTTGGCTGAGCCTAGCCCTGCGCCTGTTAAATACTGGTTGTGGAAGCAGGGTTTAATTGACAGTGCTGAAGTTCGGGTGCCGTTTATGCCATTGAGCGATGCACTTGGTGCAAGGATTGATGTTGAGATTATTGCAATGCGTAAGCCATAATTCCGTGGGAATGCATGAAGCTTGCTTGAACTCATAAAATTAATCCCCATTATCGCTTATATGACAGGGATTCTTAAAATATTCTGGAATGCGGGCATTCGGCTAACCTATGATGGTGGACTGGCAAATGCAGGCAATGTTGCGCTGTCTTTGATGTTGGCAATTTTTCCATTCATGATTTTGACGGCGGTGCTTCTTGATCTTTACGGCGAACCACAATTGCTAGAGCAGATACTTGTTATTGTTTTTGATAACTGGCCTGCGGGCGCTGCCGGGCCGATTGCAGATCAGGTGAAAATTGTTCTAGGGCAGGCGAGTGGGGAGCTATTTACCATTGGAAATGGTGTTGCGCTTATTCTTGCAACCAATGGCATTGAAAGCGCGCGCGACGGATTAAACCGCGCTTATCGATTTATTGAGACGCGAAATTTTATGTTGCGGCGTTTGCAAGGATGCCTCTTTATTTGTGTTGCTTCGATGGCGCTTATTCTTGCTGCTACAATTTTGGTTGGTACGCCTGTTGTGTGGAACTTTTTAATTTCCAAGGCTGAATGGCTTGCGGAATTTGGTTTTGTAATTAATTTTATAAAATTTCTTGCAGCAAGTGCGCT
>CAZXZQ010000379.1:0-2512 GCA_964645215.1 uncultured Rhizobiaceae bacterium
ACTGAACCTGCAAGAATTTGAGTCGCTCATCATGAGTTTCGCTCAAAGTCTAAAATGCAAGAATCCATTGCAAACTGCTCAACTAAAATATGAAAAAACCTATGTTGAACATAGGTTTTTTTTGCGCGATCAAATACCAAGAAATTGTTATTTTGATTACAGTGATTAAGAAAGCAAACAAAATACCGAAACGCCAGATGCAAACTGCACTTAAGCGTATGAAGGAAATTCAAAATGAAAAATGAGCGTCCCAGCATTGAACAGTTTCGCAAGAAAGCACTTCAAAACGCCGATATAAAAGCTGAATATGATTCCCTTGCGCCTGTCTTTGAGATGAAACGCAAGATGATCGCCATGCGCAAAGAGGCCGGGCTAACACAGGAGCAAATGGCCGAACTTCTATGCACTAAGAAAAGCAATATTTCACGGTTAGAAAGTGTCAGCTCCGATGTTTCACCAAGACTGTCTACGCTCGAACAATATGCCCGCGCGCTTGGGCATACGATCCGGGTAGATTTTGAGCCTGATGGACTAAGCACGCAATGAACAGGTCGAAACCTACAGGTATACTTGAAGCCAAAAAGATTATCGCGCAGCTGGAAGCCGGTGAAACTGAGATGCTGCCCGAAACATTCGTCAAACGCATGCTGGATGGCGAAAGTGTTTTGAAACTATGGCGTGAGCATCGCTGGCTTACACAAACGGCTCTTGCGGAGAAATCCGGTGTCAACCGCGTGCAGATTACGAATATAGAATCTGGCAAGAAAACGGGTTCAGTCGCCACGCTCAAAAAACTGGCCGATGCACTTGATGTGTTGGTGGATGATTTGGTTTGAAAGACCAACCGCGCAAACAAATCAGAAAACTTATCCCCGCCTCTATAACCTCCGGCATAATCCATTCATCGTCTGCTTTTAAACTCAGTTTGGCCACCGAAGTTAAACGAGAATGGAGACAGCAGAGCTGCAAGCGGTGTATTTCGGATACATTGCGGCATCGAGGGCGACGCCGCAGGATTTATCCTGACAGAGCGTATACCAAAAACCTCTGCGTGGCGTTCTTAAAGGAAAGCTAATTATTATTTAGTCGGAAGGTTTTCGTTTGAGAACGCCGCATGTTTGCTCATAACACTGGCCAGAAGGCACGAGTGGATGTACCCACACGGCCGTCATCCCGGTTGCCATGCAAACCGGGATGACGGGGCCGAAGGATGCTGCTTACCCAAAATCCTTCGACAGGCTCAAGATGAGGGTAAAATTCCAAGCAAGCATGAGGTATCTAAATACCATAATTTTAACTTACTGTTTTTACTGTATAATTTCAATCAATCTCCAACTAATTTTACTTGACCCACCAATCACCCTCCCCTATAACACACATCAAGTTCAGGCTCTCGTTCGCGAGGGTCTGTTTGCTTTTTATGAAACCAAACATTTTCATGGGAAACCTTTTATGAAAACTTTCTCGCAGAAGCCTGCTGAGGTTGAAAAGAAATGGTTGCTGATTGATGCTGAGGACGTTGTTCTTGGTCGCATGGCTTCCGTTGTTGCCAACCGTTTGCGCGGCAAGCACAAGCCAACTTTCACACCACATGTTGACGACGGTGACAATGTCATCATTATTAATGCTGAAAAAGTGAAACTCACTGGCAAAAAATACACAGACAAGAAATATTACTGGCACACTGGTTATCCGGGCGGCATTAAAGAGCGCACAGCACGTGCGATCATTGAAGGTCGTTTTCCTGAGCGCGTTGTGCAAAAGGCTGTTGAACGCATGATGCCGGGCGGTCCGCTTTCTCGTCGTCAGATGAAGAACCTACGTGTTTACGCTGGTAGCGAACACCCTCACGAGGCACAAGACCCTATCGTGGTTGATGTGGCTTCCATGAACTCAAAGAATAAAAGGATTGCTTCATAATGGCTGAAATCAATTCTCTCGAAGAACTTGGCAGTGCAATGAAAGATGCCCCAGCCGCTGCAGCAGCAGCTGATGGCGCGGCACCTGTTGAAGCTCAAGCTGATGCACCTGTATATGTTCAGAAGCTGGACGATCAGGGCCGTGCATATGCAACTGGCAAGCGTAAAGATGCGATTGCTCGCGTATGGGTAAAGCCTGGCACTGGCAAAATCACCATCAAAGGCAAAGACTTTACTGAATATTTTGCCCGCCCTGTTTTGCAGATGGTTATACAACAGCCTATCATTGCAGCAGCTCGTGAAGGTCAATTTGATATTGTTGCAACTGTTTCTGGCGGCGGTCTTTCTGGCCAAGCTGGTGCGGTTCGCCACGGAATTTCAAAGGCGCTTACGAACTATGAGCCAGACCTACGCGGTGTGCTCAAAAAAGGTGGCTTCCTTACACGTGATGCGCGTGTTGTTGAACGTAAGAAATACGGCCGTGCAAAAGCCCGTCGTTCTTTCCAGTTCTCAAAACGCTAAAAGCATTGTCTGCTCAAATCTTGCGCGTAAACACGTGCGATTTGAGTTGGATACAAAATTTAAAAGGTCGC
>CAZXZQ010000380.1:0-2492 GCA_964645215.1 uncultured Rhizobiaceae bacterium
TTCATGTGTGTCTAGGAAAATGAAATGCGCGTCGTCATGTTCAACTGTATATTGAACAAACCCATTTTCATCCTTAGCGACATCGGGGAAAATTGCTTGAAAGTTCTCGCGAATATCATGATTGCCCAGCATAAGTTGGGGTGTCACATTCCACGTCTCAAGCATTGATTTTAATTGCGTGTAAGACGGTTCCTGCCCGTGGTGTGTGAGGTCGCCAGAAATCACAACCATATCGGCGTCCGCGTGATGTTCCGCAACGTGATCCATGCAGGTTTGGAAATTCTCTACCGGATCATAGCCTAGTATTTTGTGGTTGTTGATATGAATGTCAGAGATGTGGATGAGCTTCATTTAAAACCCTTTGAAGTGAATGGTTTCGTAGCGACTGAGTTGGGCCTTTGCCATCTCAAAATGCAAGTGCTCAACCATCTTGTTATCGATTTTTATGACAGCTTTATTGCGGTTTTCTTCGAGCTGAAAAGTCTCAACGATTTTTATCGCCCATTCAATTTCTTCTGCTTTTGGTGTAAATACTTTATTGGTAATTTCTAACTGTTTCGGATGGATTACGCTCTTTCCATCCATGCCGAGGCCCATTGCCTGGCTGCATTCATATTCAAGGCCTTCTATGTCGCCGAAGTCTTGCATGACGGAATCTATCACGCGCATATTTTGTGCTTTGGCACAGATCGTTGCTTGCGCAAGCCAAGGCATCATATTATCTCGGCCCTTTAAAAGTGGCGCGCCTGTTTCCTTAGCAAGGTCATTTGTGCCAAACAGAAATGTCGTTAGCCTGCTGTTATTTGCAGTAGAGGCAATAGGGGCTGAATGAGCTATTGAAGGGGCTGTTTCCACCATTGCCCAAATTTCAAATGACTTGCTCACACCCAAATTGCTCAACATTTTATCAAGATCAAACATATCTTGCGGGGAGACTACTTTTGGCAAGACAATGCCAAAACAAGACATGGCTGCAACTGCGTTTACATCCTCCTCAAACCAAGGTGTATCAATGGCATTGACGCGAACAAGCGCTGGTTTTTGCGATTGATCAAATGTTGTAAGATGCTTAGCCAGCATCTGACGCGCCAAGGCTTTGTTATCTGGCGCGACAGCATCTTCAAAATCAAAGATCACGGCGTCTGTTTTTAATTCTGATGATTTTAAAAGAAGTTTTTCATTATCCGCAGGCATATAAAGGCATGAGCGGAAGAGATGGTTTCCATCTGTCATGGTTATGGTTCCAGATTATGAATTGACCGCGAAGCAAGCTGCTTGGGCTTTTCCTTTTGTTATCAGTTCTGGTGTGTCGCGCATACATTTTTCGTGCACCAATGGACAACGCGGGTGAAATGCGCATCCGGAAGGTGGGTCTATGGGGTTTGGTATTTCACCTTCGACCTGCTTACGACGTTTGCCACTCATATCAATGTCAGGCACCGCATCAAGTAGCATTTTTGTATAAGGATGCTGTGGGTTTTTGAAGAGGTTTTTACCATCGTTCACTTCAACCAGCTTGCCCAAATAAAGCACGCCAATTCGATTTGCCATATGACGAACGACAGAAAGGTCATGACTGATAAAGAGATAAGTGAGGCCGAATTCATCCTGTAGATCGCGCATAAGGTTCAAAATTTGCGCTTGAACTGAAACATCCAATGCAGAAGTTGGCTCGTCACATACTATGAATTCTGGCTTTGCCGAAAGTGCACGTGCAATTGCAATGCGTTGGCGTTGGCCACCAGAAAACTCATGCGGAAATTTATTGCCATCGGATGCCGCAAGCCCAACTGTTTCAAGCAATTCATCAACACGAGAAGAAATGGTTCCGTTCTCACCCTTCATACCGAAAATACGGATCGGTTCCGCGATGATATCTCGCACATGCCAACGTGGGTTTAAGCTTGCGAATGGGTCTTGAAAAATCATCTGAAACCGGCTGCGCAATTCCCGCATTTGGGCACCTTGGCTGGTGTTCATCAGATTGCCGTCAAAATGAATTTCACCTTGTGATGCCTTTAAAAGACCTACAACGAGTTTAGCAATTGTTGATTTGCCAGAGCCGGATTCACCCACCAATGCAAATGTCTCGCCTTTGTTAACCTCAAAGGATACATCGTTAACTGCTGTGAGGAACTTCTTTTCTTCACGTTCCAGCACACGGTTGAGCCACGGTTTAGAGACGTCAAACTCGCGGGAAAGATTTTTAATTTCGACAAGTGCATTGCTCATGATTGCTTTTCCTTGTCGTAAAGGTGGCAGGAGACCATGCGCTTTTTTAAACCAATTAATTCTGGCCTGTCTTTATAGCAAATATCAAAGGCTTTCTCACAGCGTGGATTAAATGCGCATCCTGGCGGTATTTCTGTTAAGCGCGGCATTGAACCCGGGATCTGCGTTAAGCGGTCAATCTCTTGCGTAAGCGAGGGAATAGATCCCATTAATCCATCTGTATATGGATGTTTGGCATTGTTTACGATGTCTTTAACTGG
>CAZXZQ010000381.1:0-2485 GCA_964645215.1 uncultured Rhizobiaceae bacterium
AGGCGTTAGGTTAAAGAAGTACTGCTCAACAATTTTCCAATTTCTGCATGTGATTGTAGTACCGCAATTGGTATGTCTGAACCATGCTTATCAATTATCTCTATAAATATGGGTGTGTGTTTCTTTTCAAAATTCCAGATGTAAGAAAGGAATTCTAAATCCGGTAGTTTCTCTGGGCATCCTTCAGCCATTTCCGGCCGCACTGAGCCCAAGTTACGTATAACTCTTAATGTAAGTCCTTTAAGTGCAGTGTATCGGGTAACCCGAACCCAAAGAATTAGGTCTGTTCTTGGTAAGCGCAAATCAAAAGTGGAGGCGCCGCTTCCATCCATTAACCATCTGTCGCGGTTAACCATCTCTGTAATCATTTTTCTCTGTTGTCGTTTGTCTCGTTCGGTCCAGTTAGGCAGCCATCTGACATCGCGGTCAATTGATATGTACTCTAGGCTAAGCCTATTTGCCAACTGCACGGAAAGTGTAGTCTTGCCGCCACCGGAGCAGCCAATTACCAGCACTCGGTTTACTTCAAGTAGCAGTTCGGCCGCTTTGAGGTATGAAACATATTTTGGCAACGTAACATCCTCTTCCGAATCTGGCCTGTATTATTGTCAGTGGCCGGGGCAGAATACGCAGAGCAACCTAACAATCGCTTGCAGCTCGACAATTTACAAGCTGTCCGTTTGCATGAATGGTCGTACCTCCCATTTTATCATGCAAACAGCCATCTTATAAATTGCGACTGAAGCGGGCGTTAGATTAAAAAACTGCAGTCAGTCTTTTTATTAAACGAAGAGAAATTGCCTTTACTCGATTCACGAAAATGCGATGTTTTTTTTCTGTACTGCAGTTCAATCTTTATAAACTTAGATAATTTCAATTTTGCCAAAAATATAAAATCAATCTTCGATTTTTGCATAAGCATCTCCTTTTCTCGTTGTGATTCAAAGGCATCTTCGCTAGCCACCAGGCACCCGTTGCGGGCATCGAGAATCGAGTAAAGGCAACTCACAGCGTAATATAGGGTCAGTGAGCGGGAAAACAAGCCGTAATTTGCCGAAAAATCACATTTTTCGACCATCGTTTAGTCGTGTATAATTGCGCCATGCTTGAAATAACCGCCTTAGTTTTAGCAATCGTTGCGTCGCTGGTGCAAATCGGCAGTACAGCTGTGCCTTTTTTAAAAACACTTAAAATAACGCCCGACTCAGTCGCGGTATGTGCGGTCTTAAAAAATAAGCGCGCAAATAAACATATAAAAAAAAATTAAAGTTTACGCGCTGTCCAAACCTCAAATAAATCTAACAAACGCTTGCAGCTCGACAATTTACAAGCTGTCCGCTTGCATGAATGGTCGTGCCTCCCATTTTATCATGCAAACGGCCAACTTATAAATTGCGACTGAAGCGGGCGTTATGTTTTAAAGAGGGCACGGCAATGTATGAAGATTTGAAGCGGCGTGTTGAATCACAAAAACCAACAATTTACGCGGATGTGAATGTATTCAGGTACCTAGCTTATAATGAGCTTGAAATAATAGATCCAGATAGATTTCTTTGGGTTTATTCCGGCGTTCATTTAGATGAACTGGCACGCGGGACTAACCAAGATGCTTTAGAAGGCATGAGCCAATTGAACGCTGTAGAAATAGAAGATGTTCTACACAATTTCAAA
Source organism: uncultured Rhizobiaceae bacterium (assembly GCA_964645215.1). Classification (GTDB taxonomy): domain Bacteria; phylum Pseudomonadota; class Alphaproteobacteria; order Rhizobiales; family Rhizobiaceae; genus JAALLB01. Next base: position 1,672 of record CAZXZQ010000381.1, read on the forward strand.
TCAATAGGAAATGTAAAGATTAGGGAGTTTTTTGAACCTGAACTAAGATACGAGCGCCATCTGGAAGCAATAGCAGGGTATGAAGATGCAGGTGATATGATGGTGGAGCTACTAATTCGCGGATTTGGTGCAAATAATTATGAGCAGTTGGCGTTGACGCCAAACCAGCTTATTACTGAAATAGACAATATGCTTGACGGTATTGGTGGGCCGAAAATTACGGAACTCAGAGAAAGAACTAAAGAGGTTTCGGACGAATTAGACGCAACTATAAAGGAGAATCTTGGTGAGCAAATGCCAATTGATGAAACAAGAAAGGCTGTAGGTTTAACCAGTTCAGAAAGAGAGAAACTAAAGGATGTCGATTCGTCAATCGAGAAAATATGGGACTTAATAGAGCCTGCAATGGCTGGGCAAGAACTAGATGTGTTTTTTGGATTTAAGCCAAACCCTATCACTCCAGAAATGCCACACAATCAACATACTGCTTATGGTAGTGCACATACTGTATTGAACTTTATCGGATACAATCCGGATAAGGGACTTGCGAATAGAGATAAAATAAAAAATATTCTATCGGACGGTCAACATATAGGTATGGCGTCCTATTGCTCCGAATTTGTTACATCTGATATTCGTTTGTGCAATAAAGCAAATGCCATGTTTGAGCATACTGGTACATCCACCATCGCTAGACATTATGTATACAATGCAAATGGGTGTGTTTTAGATATACCATCACCTTAAGTATGAAATGCAACATAACAAACGCTTGCAGCTCGACAATTTACAAGCTGTCCGTTTGCATGAATGG
>CAZXZQ010000382.1:0-2474 GCA_964645215.1 uncultured Rhizobiaceae bacterium
ATGTCCCGTAATGCATGGTGCCAATAAGCTAAAAGGCAACACCGCAAACCTTGGTTGGTGGCCAAACCAGCTTAACCTGAAAATTCTCAATCAGAATGCTCCTCAGGTAAGCCCAATGGGCGATGACTTTGACTATGCAGAAGCCTTTAAGGCGCTAGACCTTAAGGCCGTTAAAGCAGACCTCACTGCGTTGATGACAGATAGTCAAGACTGGTGGCCTGCAGATTATGGTCATTATGGTGGCTTGATGGTGCGTATGGCTTGGCACAGTGCGGGTACATACCGCACCTATGATGGTCGTGGTGGTGCACGTTCGGGTACGCAGCGTTTTGCGCCGCTAAACTCATGGCCTGACAATGGAAACCTTGATAAGGCGCGTCGTCTCTTATGGCCGATCAAACAAAAATACGGCAATAGCATTTCTTGGGCTGATTTGATGATCCTTGCAGGTAACGTTGCAATGGAATCCATGGGTTTCAAAACCTTTGGCTTTGGTGGCGGACGTGAAGATGTTTACGAGCCGGAAGAAGATATTTATTGGGGGCCAGAAGGCGAGTGGCTTGCAGATGAGCGTTATTCTGGCGAGCGTGATCTGGCAGACCCACTCGGTGCTGTTCAAATGGGTTTGATTTATGTGAACCCGGAAGGGCCTAATGGTAATCCTGATCCACTTAAATCTGCTTATGATATTCGTGACACATTCGGCCGTATGGCGATGAATGATTACGAAACAGTTGCGCTTGTTGCTGGCGGCCACACTTTCGGTAAAGGCCATGGCGCTGGACCGGAAGCAAATGTTGGTGTTGAGCCGGAAGGTGCGCCAATGGCTGCACAAGGCTTCGGTTGGGCTAATAGCCATGGCGAAGGCAAGGGCGGAGACACGACCACTGCCGGATTTGAAGGTGCTTGGACACCAACGCCGAATAAGTGGAATATGGAATATTTTGAAGTTCTACTTGGCAATGAATGGGAACAAACGACAAGCGCTGCTGGTCATGTACAGTGGACACCGACCGCAGCTTCCAGTGCACCGCAAGCGCCAGCAGCGCATGATGCGTCACGCACGGAACCATTGATGATGACGACTGCGGATATGGCGCTGAAGATGGATCCTGGCTTTGCCAAGATTTCGCAGAACTTCCTAGACAATCCTGATGAGTTTGCAGACGCGTATGCACGTGCATGGTACAAGCTTACTCACCGTGATATGGGGCCGCTTGTGCGTTACCTTGGTGAGGAAGTGCCATCTGAAGAGTTGATCTGGCAAGACCCTGTTCCTGCGGGTAGTGCAGTAAGTGATGGGGATGTTGCCAAGCTCAAAGAAGCTATTCTTGCTTCTGGGCTTACCGTCTCACAACTTGTGAGCACGGCTTGGGCATCTGCTTCTACATTCCGTGGTTCAGACCTTCGTGGTGGCGCGAATGGCGCGCGTATTGCGCTCGCGCCACAAAAAGACTGGGACATCAATACGTCATCCGGCGTTGCAGATGTGGTTGCAAAACTTGACGCACTTCGTGACGGTACATCCATTTCGCTTGCGGATATGATTGTGCTTGGTGGTTGCGCGGCAATTGAAAAAGCCTCAGGCGCATCTGTGCCGTTTTCATCCGGTCGTGGCGACACAACACAAGAACTGACTGATGTTGAAAGCTTTGAAGTGCTTGAGCCAAAATTTGATGGCTTCCGCAACTATAAAGACACCAAAGACCCACGCTCAACAGAAGAACTGCTCATTGACAAAGCGCAATTGCTTGGCCTTTCAGCGCCAGAAATGACAGCACTTGTTGGTGGTCTTCGCGTGTTGGGTGCCAATGCGGGTGGTTCAGACCATGGTGTGTTCACTTCTAATGTCGGAAAGCTTTCAAACGACTTCTTCGTCAATCTGCTTGATATGGCGACTGAGTGGAAAGCAACGGACGAAGGCGAAGAATTGTTCGAAGGCAAAGACCGTGCTTCTGGTGATGTGAAATGGACAGGCACACGTGCTGATCTCGTCTTTGGTTCAAACTCAATCCTTCGTGCACAAGCGGAAGTGTATGCGCAAGCAGATGCGGATAAGAAATTCACCTCAGACTTTATTGCTGCATGGAACAAAGTGATGAACCTTGATCGGTTTTGATCTTTATAAATAACTAAGCATTATAAGACGGCGCTCTGATTAAGTTTGGAACGCCGTTTTTATTCCTTGCCCACAATCAAAACCCAGAAGTGGTTGAGGCGAGGACTCTTGCCTGACGTATTGCGTGCGTAGGCAATGCCACCGAGCGTATAATTGGGTTTGAGCAAAATTTTGCGATGTCCGGGTGAATCAAGCCAACCTTGAATAGCAGCATCAATGGAACGATAGCCGACACCCAGATTTTCTCCTGCAGAATTATTAAAACCGGCCGCATTGATGCGGCGTTTGAATTTTGTGGATGGGCCAAATTCATGACCGTATATGCCCTCGCGTCCCATTAAATTGGCATGAGTTT
>CAZXZQ010000383.1:0-2466 GCA_964645215.1 uncultured Rhizobiaceae bacterium
ATTTAAGATTAATGATTTAGCATCATTTCGGGTAACGATATCGTGTTCAACTTAACTTTGTCCATTGTTTTAAACTAAGGAATATGCACCTGCGCCAATATATCACTTGTGTATGGCGATAGAGCGCATTATTTCTACACTTAGCAACGGTATTTGGAACCTAAAAATGACCAGTAATATCATCCCTCTTGATGCTAATACGCAGACCAAAGCAAGCATTAAGCCTTTGGTGGAACTCGTAAAAAACGACATGGAGCGCGTTAACACACTCATCTTGTCAAAAACCGGTTCTGAAGTAGAGATGATACCTGAGGTGGCTAAACACCTCATTGATTCCGGTGGCAAGCGCCTGCGCCCCATGATCACCCTCGCCGCCGCGCAAATGTGTGGATATACAGGCGAACACCATGTGACTTTGGCTGCAAGTGTCGAATTTATGCACACTGCAACACTTTTACATGATGATGTTGTTGACCAAAGTGACATGCGACGCGGCAAACTTGCAGCACGTATGTTATGGGGCAATGAAGCAAGTGTACTCGTAGGTGACTTTCTCTTGGGCCAGGCTTTCCGCATGATGGTGGATGTTGGTTCGCTCAAAGCGCTCGACGTATTATCCCATGCAGCAACGGTTATCGCTGAAGGTGAAGTTTTACAACTTGCAACCGCTAAGAACTTGGAAACGACTGAAGATGAATATCTTCAAGTAATCCGTTCAAAAACTGCAGCACTTTTTGCAGCGGCAGCAGAGGTTGGTCCGATCGTGGCGGATGAAGACAGTGCCGCTATAAATTCATTACGTTCATACGGCAATAATTTAGGGTTGGCATTCCAGTTGATTGATGACGCGCTTGATTATGGTGGTAACGTTAAAGAGCTGGGTAAAAATACTGGCGATGATTTCCGCGAAGGCAAAATTACGCTGCCAGTTCTTCTGGCCTATCGTAGAGGCGATGATAAAGAACGCGCGTTTTGGAAAAGCTCGCTTGTGGAAGAAAATAACAGTGATGAGGCACTCTTAGAGGCTAAACACCTTCTCACGAAACATGACGCACTTGCCGATACAGTTGCACGTGCACGTCATTATGGTGAGATGGCACGTGATGCGCTGGGTACAATGCCAGACACACCGCAAAAATCAGCACTCATCGATGTTGTAGAATTCTGTATAAGTCGCGCTAATTAGATTACCAAGAGTTAACCTGTTTTCACTATGCTGTTAACAGTTCTTGCCAATCAGGCTTAAAACGGCCATGATTCAAGTTAGATTACAAAGCTTATAGAAAGCCATAAAGAATTCATGCGTAAGTCAATTCATAAACATCTAGCCAAGCTATTACTATCAACAACAATTGCTTTTTCTGGTTTAGTACTTTCAAGCTTCGCCAATACAGATCTTAAAACAACAGTAGAACAATCTACGCTTGCTGGTAGCTTTCTTGCCTCGCGTGTTGCGATTGAAGATAGCGATGATGAAGCCGCCGTACAGTTTCTTGAACGTGCATATTTGCTTGATCGTGAAAACGTTCGTCTTAAACAAGATTTATTTTCTGCATTCGTCACGAATGGCCGCATAGATGATGCCTCAGACATTGCAGGTAAAACAGGAACCTTTGGTAGCCAAACAAACATGGCTGGCCTAGTACGTGCAGCCAAAGCACTGCGCAAACGTGAATGGGCAAAAATTGATGACGCAATCAAAGATGTTGCCGGTGTCGATCTTGATAAAACCATGCGTGAGATTATTCGTGGGTGGGGTCGCTATGGCCTTGGTAAAGCGGATGATGCAATCGCCACGATCAGCAAACTTGAAGGTCCTGAATGGATTAAGGTCATGCGCGATTATCATGTCGCACTGATTGCGGATGCTGCAGGACAAAACGATCTTGCTGCAGAAAAATTACAAACTGTCATTGATAACCGTGCAATTATCGGCGTTCTGACTGAAACATATATTCGTGCAATCGAAGCAATGGTGCGGAATCGTAGTAAAGCAGGCGATAAAGCAAAAGCTGTCGAAACGCTAAAATACGGTTTCTCTCTCCTACCAAGCCATCCGCCTTTTATGGAAATTCAGCAGGCTTTTGATAATGACGAAGTGCTTTCTCCGTTAATTGTTTCACCTCAGCAGGGTTCAGCAGAAATGTTTTACAACATTGCTTCTGCTATTGGCCGCGAAGGCACGGATGATTTTGCTAAATCTTATATGCAGCTGGCTAAATATCTTGAAGACGATAGTGACATCATAACCATAGCACTTGCAGAGACGTATTTAAGACAGAGCAATTTCACCCGCTCTAATGCGCTGTATGAATCAATCGATGAAAATTCTTCTTATTACCGAATTGCACAAATGGAACGTGCAGGAAACCTTGCGCGTCTTGAGCAAAAGGAAGAGGCAATTACAATCTTCAAGGCACTTATTGCAGATGACCCTAAAGACCTTACTGGTTATCTAACGCTTGG
>CAZXZQ010000384.1:0-2452 GCA_964645215.1 uncultured Rhizobiaceae bacterium
CCAGTTAAACGCATTTAATGACGCACAACATATTGCACTGCGTGAGGCGCTTGATGCTGCGCAAGATGATGATGCTTGTCGTGCAATCTTGATAACAGGCGCTGGGCGCGGGTTTTGTGCTGGTCAGGATTTGGGCGATCGCGATCCACGTAAAATGGATGGTCCGCCAGATTTGGGCCAGACACTTGAGAATTTCTACAACCCTCTCATTCGCCTTATCCGTTCCATTCCAAAGCCTGTTATCTGTGCGGTGAATGGCGTTGCGGCAGGGGCTGGAGCCAATATCGCTTTTGCCTGCGATATGGTTTTGGCGGCAAAATCTGCAAAGTTTATTCAGGCTTTTTCAAAAATTGGCCTTGTGCCAGATTCAGGTGGCACGTGGAACCTGCCACGGCTGATTGGTGAAGCGCGTGCTAAGGCGCTAATTCTAACTGCTGAGCCAGTCATGGCGGAAGAGGCGGAACGCATTGGGCTGATCTATAAAGCAATCGATGATGATAACCTTATGGAGGAAGCGAAGAAACTAGCAGCAGGGTTTGCGAGCGGTCCGACTTTTGGCTTCGGTCTCATTAAGGAAGCAATGCACGCGTCCCCCAATAATTCACTTGATGCGCAGCTCGATCTTGAGCGCGATTTGCAGCGTAAAGCAGGCAAGAGTAGCGATTATGCGGAAGGGGTAACAGCCTTCATGGACAAACGTGCGCCGAATTTCGAGGGTAAATAATGAACGCGGATGAACTTGCAAAAGCCTGTGCAGATTCGATGTGGGCAAACGACAATGCGTCTAAAGGTCTTGGCATGGAGATTGTCGAGATCAAGGCCGGATACGCAAAACTCTCTATGCCCGTGCGCGATGACATGACCAACGGCCAAAAAATTTGCCATGGCGGGTTTATGTTTTTGCTTGCTGATAGTGCCTTTGCCTTTGCTTGCAACGGGTATAATCAGTTCACCGTAGCCCAGTCATGCAAGATTGATTTTCTGGCGCCTGCCTTTGCAGGTGATATTTTAACCGCCGTTGCTGAAGAACGTTACCGCGAAGGGCGCTCCGGCATTTATGATTGCACGGTGACCAATCATGATGGCAAAGTGATTGCCGAAATGAGTGGCAATTCTAGGACCGTTAAAGGCACACATTTGGAGGAAATATGAAAGATCTAACACCAAAGAAAAGTGATCTAGACCCAATTGAAATTGCTTCACGTGATGAGATTGAAGCGTTGCAATTGGAGCGCCTCAAATGGTCGCTGAACCATGCATATACAAATGTACCGCATTACAAGAATGCGTTTAATGCGGCTGGTGTCCACCCAGATGATTGTTGTTCGCTGGCAGATTTGGCGAAATTTCCTTTTACGGTGAAGCAGGATTTACGGGATAATTATCCGTTTGGCATGTTTGCTGTGCCGCGCGAAGATGTGATGCGTGTGCATGCGTCTTCCGGTACAACCGGTCAGCCAACTGTGGTTGGATACACCGCTAATGATATCGATATGTGGGCAACCGTTATGGCGCGGTCCATACGCGCATCTGGCACGCGGCCCGGTGATCTCGTACATGTTGCATATGGTTATGGTCTCTTTACTGGTGGGCTTGGCGCGCATTATGGCGTTGAGAAATTAGGCTGTACTGCAGTGCCTGTTTCAGGTGGTATGACGCCTCGCCAGGTGACGCTTATCAATGATTTCAAGCCATCAACGATTATGGTGACACCTTCTTATGTGTTGGCCGTTTTAGATGAGTTTAAGGCGCAAGGTATAGATCCGCGTGACTCGTCACTTGATGTTGGTATCTTTGGCGCGGAACCTTGGACGAATGCCATGCGGGCGGATGTTGAAGCAGCGTTCGATATGCATGCGGTGGATATTTACGGTCTTTCGGAAGTGATCGGCCCCGGAGTTGCTAATGAGTGCGTTGAAACCAAAGATGGTCTTCACATCTGGGAAGATCATTTTTACCCGGAAATCATTAATCCAGATACAGGCGAAGTGGTAGAAGATGGTGAACAAGGCGAATTGGTTTTTACCTCACTCACCAAGGAAGCGTTTCCGATTATCCGTTATCGCACGCGTGATCTAACGCGTCTCTTGCCGGGTACTGCACGCTCTATGCGACGGATGGAGAAGGTTACCGGCCGCTCAGATGACATGATTATTCTGCGTGGGGTAAATGTTTTCCCAACACAAATTGAAGAGCAGATTTTGAAAGTAGACGGGCTTTCGCCGCATTATCAAATCGAGCTTACGAAATCAGGCCGAATGGATGCGATGATCATTCATGTGGAAGCTTCACCAGAGGCGACCTCTCAAGAAGCGCGAGATGCGAGTGCAAAACAACTTGCCGAACATATTAAAGGTACGGTGGGTGTGAGTGCTGGTGTAGATGTTAAAGAGCCGGGAGGCATTGAACGATCAATGGGTAAGGCCGTGCGTGTGGTGGATAATCGTTAGAT
>CAZXZQ010000385.1:0-2448 GCA_964645215.1 uncultured Rhizobiaceae bacterium
GTACGTCTATGGGTGGAATAATCGGCATGGTGCTTGCCTCTGTCCCACAATCTCCCATCCGTCGTCTGGTGGTGAATGATATAGGGCCAGAAGTCTCACGCGATGCGCTCATGTCTATTGCAGAATATATTGGCAAGTCAGAAGAGTTTAAAAGCCAGCAAGAAGTTGAAAATTATCTTCGAAAAATCTACCCTGAGTTCGCTCCGATGACCGATGACGACTGGGCGCATATGGCAAAATATTCATCTAGGCGTACATCGCGTGGCACCTACCGTATGAAAGTCGATTCCCATGTGGGTGACGCGTTTCGCGATTCCATTTCTTTTTTCAACGTCGATATGTGGGAGATTTGGGAGAAAATTACCTGTCCGGTTCTAGTATTACGCGGCAAAGATTCAAGTTTTCTCTCTGAAGAAACCACGGCAAAAATGCTAACCTGTGGGCCGCAGACTACTGTTGTTGAGTTTGAAAACACAGGCCATACACCCACGCTTCGCAATGCAGAACAGGTTAAAGTTATCTCTGAATGGTTGGATGAAGTTTAGCTGAGTAAGGTAAATTACAAACTATATCCTTACGAGATATGCCTTTTACACATTTAGTAGTAAATGTTGTCTTTCCCAAGGTGAGATTTCGCGCTGGTACTCTTCATTTTCAGCACGCTTTATATCAAGGAAAAGCTGGCAAAATTCAGTGCCAAGCATGTCCCAGATATCTTCCGCCTCAGCAAAACGATCTAAAGCCGAATTTAAACTTGGCGGCAACATGTGTTCGGTTTCCCAAACCTCTGATGTGGCTTCTGCACGAGGTTCAATTTGTTTCTGCATTCCCAGCAGACCGCAAGCTAACGAAGTTGCAATTGCAAGATATGGATTGCAATCCATGCCAATAACCCGATTTTCCAACCGTCGAGCTTCTGGGCCAGAATGTGGAACACGCAATCCAGTAGTGCGATTGTCTGCAGCCCATTCAAGATTAGCAGGTGCGCTTTGACCATCCACTGTAATGCGCCGATACGAATTTACGTAAGGCGCGATCAGAGGAATAGCTTGCATTAAATAAATCTGCGATCCTCCAATGAAATGGCGAAACTTATCTGTTGGACTTCCATCTGGATTAGAAAAGATATTCTTCCCGGTGTTTTTATCAACCAATGATTGGTGTACATGCATTGCGCTACCAGGTTCGTCTCGAATTGGCTTTGCCATGAACGTTGCGAATACACCGTTTCGGAGTGCCGCTTCGCGTATAGCGCGTTTAAAGTAAAATACCTGATCAGCCACTTGAAGGGGGTCGCCATGCTGCAAATTAATTTCTATTTGCCCTGCGCCGCCTTCTTGAATAACCGTATCAATTTGGAGGCCTTGATCATCAGCAAAATCATATATTGAATCAATAACAGGGCCATATTCGTCAACCGCCATCATGGAATATACTTGGCGGCTAGAGCCCTTACGGCCTGTGCGGCCAACCGGTGGTTCTATCGGTTCGTTTGGATCAATATTCGGTTTCGCTAAATAAAATTCAAGCTCGGGAGCGACTTCCGCTCTAAGATCTAGCGCTTCATATTTTTCTAGAACACGTCGCAAAACATTGCGCGGAGCAATACCAAGTGGTCCACCTTCACGAAGTTCCATGTCACAAATGATTTGGAGTGTTGGGATGTCAGCCCAAGGGACTGCAGATGCGGTCGACATATCAGGCTTAAGGAGAATGTCCATTTCGCGCCACTGATTTTCAATATTCATATCTACGTATTCACCAGAAATGGTTTGGTAGAATAAGGATATTGGAAGAAAATAGCTATCTTTTGGTTTAAACTTATGCGCCAACATGGCCTTGCCGCGTGATGTGCCTGCAAGATCTGGAATTACAATCTCAACCTCTTCAATATCCCTATCGCCTAAATATTGACGAAACGCATCCGGAAGATCTGAAGGCAGTATTTTATTTGGTTCTGGTTTTCTTCGCTTTGACATTGTTTAGTTCATACACTGTATTTGATTAAATTACTGATAAAGTCGTGGATTTGCCCATTAAATATACAATATCAAAGCTGACATTGTTAGCCACATCTCTAAGTGTCTTATGAGTAGTTTTATGTTTGCTCACAAACTGAATCCGATATGTAGAGGCAGAGACACGCTGTTAAGAGTGCTATAACAATCTCATAAAGCTCAGGATAGTTAGGATTTACAGAAATTGTGATAGTAAATTTGCTGCTGAAGCTCGTTTTTAATAATGATGCAATGTGTCCAGATCATATTCACTCTTATTCAATATATTCCTTGAACAAATAAAAAATCTCATTCACTTCATCACAAACTATACATATAAACAGTTAAACTTTTAGGGCATTTCACTCTATGCCCACAAAACGAATAGGTGGAGCTTAAATATGTTTGAACGAGTTGAGTTGCTTAAAAAATACCACAGCATGATCAAAAG
>CAZXZQ010000386.1:0-2429 GCA_964645215.1 uncultured Rhizobiaceae bacterium
TCTATGTCAGCCCCTTATTTTTTCTTTGTTGCATGTTTTTACAATAAAGAGATTTGCAGTTCTGGCATACATTTCTACGACCTCTGGAAGTGCAGCATGTCTGAGATATATAGTATTACGCGCGCCAAATATGTGCGTAATTGCACACTTAAGTTCAGACCCTAGTGTTATTTTTTCAAAACGGCAACGCCAGGCAATTCTTTACCTTCCATCCATTCAAGGAATGCACCGCCGGCTGTTGAAACATAGGTGAAATCTTTGGCTGCATCAGCATGGTTGAGTGCCGCAACTGTATCGCCGCCGCCGCCAACAGATACAAGCGAACCTGCACGTGTTTGTTCTGCAGCTACTTTTGCAACTGCCACAGTGGCTGCATCAAATGGTTCAATTTCAAAAGCACCTAGCGGCCCGTTCCAAATAAGTGTTTTGGCTGATTTCACTTTTTCAGCGATTTGCGCAATTGATTGTTTGCCTGCGTCAAGAATCATCAAATCAGCAGGACATGCATTTGCATCAACGGTTTCATTTTCTGCATTAGCTGCGAATTCGCCAGCTACCACAACATCTGAGGGCAGAATGATTTCACAGTTTTGTTTTTCTGCTTCTGCTAAAATATTTCTGGCTGTATCACCTAAGTCGTGTTCGCAAAGAGATTTACCAACATCAATGCCTTGCGCTGCTAAGAATGTATTGGCCATGCCACCGCCAATCACTAACATATCTACTTTGCGTACAAGATTTGTAAGAAGATCGAGTTTTGTAGAAACCTTTGCGCCACCAACAATCGCGATAACCGGTTTTTGTGGTTTGCCAAGTCCTGCTTCAAGCGCTTCAAGTTCCGCTTGCATCGTACGGCCCGCAACAGCGTTCATATGGCGTGCAAGACCTTCGGTTGACGCGTGCGCTCTATGACTTGCAGAAAATGCATCAGAGACAAAAAGGTCACCATTCTTAGCAAGTTCAGCAATAAACGTGTCATCATTTTTTTCATCACCTGCATGGAAGCGTGTATTCTCCAAAAGAACAACGTCGCCGTTTTGCATTGCGCTGATTGCAGCTTCCGCCATTGGTCCAATACAATCTGTCGCGAATGCCACTGGTTTGCCGATCATCTCTGACAAAGTTGAAACTACCGGTGCTAGAGACATCTCAGGATTGATTTCACCTTTTGGTCTACCAAAGTGAGCAAGCAGAATTACCTTGCCGCCTTTTTCAGAAATTTCTGTGACAGTTGGTAGGATGCGCAAGATACGTGTTGCATCACTTACTTTGCCATCTGCCATAGGCACATTAAGGTCTACACGTACAAGTGCGCGCTTGCCGGAAAGTTCGACATCGTCAAGGGTTTTGAAATTTGGCATGATTATCTCTTGGATGGAGGAATTGTGCGTATGTCTTCGCTAAATGCCTTCAATTCGTCAAGAGTATTATTTCACAACCCTATTGTTATGCAGAGCAACGCTTAAGCAATGATGCAGTACTTGATGCACCATTGGGTGCTGGTACGTCTGCGGTATAATAGGAAAACTCCTGATCAACAATGCGATAGGTTTGGGCACCTTCAATATCAGTTTTTACCTGTGTTTGTAGGGGCGTTAGCACGTTTGTTGCATTACGGCTTTGTGCAAACCTGCCAAGTTCGCAAGCATGTTTGTCGCGGATATTAACGGAGTTTAAAGTCGTCACAACGATACGTGCTTTGCCTTCGCCTAGATTTGTCACTTTTGAACCAAGCTGTTGTCCTGGGGTGGCAATAAGAGGTGCTGGAGATACAGCTGTTTGAGACACACTTGCTGTAGACCCGCTTGAACTAATTGAGCTAGTTGTAATCGGGTCAACTTGGTTCGTCTGAGCACATCCTGCCACAGAAGACAAAATTAGAGCTGCTATGCATTTATTTTTATCAATCATGGCGCGGCATCCTTTAGTTGAAACTTGCCTCAAGTGTTCCCGATTCGACAAAACCTGTAAATTACAAGGAATTAGGGGGCTAAATAACAAAAACCCCGGTTACACATTATTAATGTAACCAGGGTTAATAGAATCTTAATTTTAGGGTTTTTGTTACCCAAGTTTGCTCATAGCAACCGCTGTATCTGACATGCGGTTTGAGAAGCCCCACTCATTGTCATACCAAGTTAAGATACGAACAAGATTGCCTTCAAGTACCGTTGTTTGGTCTTCAGCAAAGTTTGACGAATGCGGATCATGGTTGAAGTCCATAGAAACAAGTGGTTGAGTAACATAATCAAGGATGCCTTTTAATTCACCTTCTGCGGCAGTTTTTATCGCAGCATTTACTTCTTCAACCGTCACGTCACGTTTTGGAATAAACTTCAAATCAACCACGGAAACATTTGGTGTTGGGACGCGGATTGATGAACCATCCAATTTGCCCGCAAGGTCTGGCAATACAAGGCCAACAGCTT
>CAZXZQ010000387.1:0-2411 GCA_964645215.1 uncultured Rhizobiaceae bacterium
TATGGTTCCATAAAATTTAGTATTTCTTACCGTGACCTCTTCAAACGTGTTGCCTGACGAAAACTTGATAAAGCTAAATTCGTTCTCATCGCGGTCAATATCAATCACTTTGTCTAGATGTTCAAACCCTTCAATACGATCATGCGCGGCGGGAGCAGCACGTGCGCTGCCAATGCGGCGTGCGGCAGCCTTATAGAGGGTCTCGATGAGAAGCGTAGATTTGCCTCCGCCCGAAACGCCAGTCACGCAGGTAAAGAGGCCAAGCGGAAAATCTGCTGTGACATTTTTAAGGTTGTTGCCAGTGGCGCCTTTGACTTTGACCAATTTGCCCTTTTTGGCTTTGCGTCGTTCTGTTGGAATGGGCACTGCAAGCTTGCCAGTGAGATATTGCCCTGTAATGGAATCTTTCGATTTCATAACCTGTTTAGGTGTGCCGGCTGCGATAACCTTGCCACCGTGAATGCCCGCATGCGGGCCAATGTCGACCAGGTAATCTGCAGTGAGAATTGCATCTTCATCATGCTCAACCACAATCACTGTATTGCCGAGGTCGCGCAGATGGCGCAGAGTTTCAAGTAGTCGTGCATTGTCTCTTTGGTGAAGACCAATTGAAGGTTCATCCAGTACATATAATACGCCGGTGAGGCCAGAACCAATTTGCGAGGCAAGACGAATTCGCTGGCTTTCGCCACCAGATAGCGTCCCAGAATTTCGCGATAGGGTGAGATAATCAAGCCCCACATCATTTAGGAACTTGAGCCGCTCGCGAATTTCCTTCAAGATACGGCCTGCGATTTCATTTTGCTTTTCGTTCATGGTGGCAGGCAGAGCATCAAACCAGACGGCGGCATTCTTGATAGAGAGCTTGGTGACGTCAGAAATATGTTTGCCGTCCAGCTTCACGCAAAGTGCTTCCTGCTTCAGACGATTGCCGTCACATTTATCACAGTGAGAAGAGGACATGAATTTCTCAATCTCTTCACGCATCCAAGATGAGTCCGTCTCACGCCAACGGCGTTCAAGATTAGGAATTACGCCCTCGAAGGTTTTCTTGGTTTTGTAGGAGCGCAAACCATCGTCATAATTGAAGTTGATTTCTGTTTTGCCTGTGCCGTGCAGAATGGCCTGTTGAGCTTCCTTGGAAATATCCCGCCACAGATCAGTCATTTTGAACTTGTAATGTTTTCCCAGCGCTTCCAGAGTTTGGGCGTAATAAGGTGAGGGCGTCGATGATTTCGACCACGGCAAAATTGCGCCGCCCTTCAAACTTAAACTATCATCCGGCACAACCATATCTTCATCCATACCCTTTTGGGTGCCAAGGCCATCACAAGCCGGACAGGCACCAAACGGATTATTGAATGAGAAGAGGCGAGGCTCAATTTCCGGAATGGTAAAGCCAGACACTGGGCAGGCAAATTTTTCACTAAAGACAAGATTTTTATGCGTCGCGTTGAGCGATTTGTTTTTGGAGCCGCCCGCGGCAGTTTCTTCCGGCGGCAGAGGCTTATCGGCAAGTTCTGCAATCGCCAATCCTTCGGAGAGCTGAAGTGCCGTTTGCAAACTGTCTGCCAGACGAGACGCGATGTCATCACGCACGACGATACGGTCTACCACTACATCGATGTCATGCTTGTATTTCTTATCCAGCGGTGGCACATCGGCAATCTCGTAAATCGTGCCGTCAACCTTCACACGCTGAAACCCCTTCTTGGTGAACTCCGCTAACTCCTTGCGATACTCACCCTTGCGGCCCTGAACGATCGGCGCAAGCAGGTAAATGCGTTGACCTTCATCTAGCGTCATAATGCGATCAACCATTTGGCTGATCGTTTGGCTTTCAATTGGCAGGCCTGTGGCGGGCGAGTAGGGCACACCAACGCGCGCGAATAGGAGACGCATATAGTCGTAGATTTCAGTAACTGTGCCAACGGTTGAGCGCGGGTTTTTAGACGTTGTCTTTTGTTCAATAGAAATTGCAGGTGACAAGCCTTCAATCTGATCCACATCTGGCTTTTGCATCATTTCAAGGAACTGACGCGCATAGGCCGACAGGCTTTCGACATAACGACGTTGGCCTTCGGCATAAATTGTATCAAATGCGAGCGATGATTTGCCTGAACCAGACAGACCCGTAATCACGATCAGCTTGTCGCGAGGTAAGTCCACATCAATATTTTTGAGGTTATGCTCACGCGCGCCACGCACGGAAATAGTCTTCAACTCAGGCATAATGGACTTTCACTCTATTTGATCAGACTTTAATTTAGTTTGCTGAGACGGAAAAAGAAGTGTGATTCTCATGTTTTCCAAACTTATTGCATTAATTTACAAGAATGAGAACAAAAAAAGAACATAGAATTGACAATGCAGAAAGCAGGACATATATTGTTTGCTAATAGGAATGGGAA
>CAZXZQ010000388.1:0-2409 GCA_964645215.1 uncultured Rhizobiaceae bacterium
ACAAGTTTTCTCATCACATTTTCCTTTTATTCAGAATCCAGCACACGAAATTATAACAAGTATACTTGCATGAAGCTTGCTCGTCAGGCAAAAACGCATTCAAAATAGTCACATATTTGAGAGTCGTCACATGGCATCAGGATCAAAGAAAGTTATTTATGCAGCAATGATTGGCAATGGCCTAATCGCTATTGCAAAATTTGTGGGTGCCGCAATCACTGGCTCTGCCGCCATGCTGTCGGAAGGCATTCACTCAGTTGTTGATACTGGCAATCAGGGGCTTTTACTCTACGGCATTGCGCGTTCAAAGCGTCCGGCAGATGACAAGCACCCTTTTGGGTATGCATCAGAGATTTACTTCTGGGCATTTATCGTTGCCATACTCATATTCTCTGTTGGTGCTGGCATCTCAATTTATCATGGTGTTGAAAAGGTTTTGCACCCTCACCCGGTTGCAGACCCCACAATCAATTATATCATTCTTATATTAGCGATGATCTTTGAGGGTTTTGCCTGGTGGATCGCATTTAAAGAGTTTAGCACGACGCGCGGTAAGAAAGGTTTATTCCAAGCAGTTCAGGAATCAAAAGACCCGACTATATTCACCGTTTTGTTCGAGGACACAGCGGCCATGCTTGGCCTGATTGTGGCACTGATTGGCATTTGGTTATCTGTAACCCTAAATATGCCTGTGCTTGACGGTGTGGCTTCCATCATCATTGGGATCATTCTAGCAGGAACGGCACTCCTGCTTGCGCTTGAAACCAAAAGCTTGTTGATTGGCGAAGCTGCTGCTCCTGAAATCGTGGAAGACATCAAGAAGCTAATTGAAGAACAAAAAAACATTGTTGCCATGAATGAAATCCGCACATTGCACCGCGGGCCAAATGACGTCCTGCTTGCGCTGTCAGTCGACTATGTAGATACAGTTTTGGCGGGCGACGTGGAACGCACAAACACTGAGCTGGAAATGGCGATTAAAGAAAAATACCCAGTTGTGAAGCGGCTTTTCATTGAGGTGCAGAGCGCGAAAGACCACAGGCAAGAAGTGTTACGAGCGCAAGAAGCGAGAGAAACATGAGAAAAAGCGGCAATCAAAATAAATCGCGCAAAGGCAAGCGGGTTAAAAAACAGGCAGAGCAAACGGCAGCACCTGCAGACATAACAAAGCGTCGATCATTAAAGCGTGCCCGAAATGGGTTTATCGTAATCGCATTATTGGGCATTGCTGGATATTTTGCAGTAAGCGGATATTTAAATTTCAAAGAAGAAAAAGACCTTACCAAAATTGGTAACGGTAAACCAAGCATCGTTCAGATACATGACCCTAATTGCCCAGTATGTAACGAGCTTCAAGTTGAAGCTCGCAAAGCACTCACAAATTTTGACGATGATACATATAATTACTTAGTGGCAGACCTACGAACCTCTGAAGGGAGCGCGTTTGCCAGAAAGCATGCTCAACAACGTATAACGCTTATGCTTTTTAATGGTAGAGGCCAAGTTAAACAAGTTTTAAGAGGCCCTCGCCAAGCAGAAGAACTCACCAATGCATTTGGGTTTGTTATTGGAAAGTAAAGTCTCAGTGCGTACTTCAATTAATTCAAGCAGATTAGGCTCTGCTCGTTAAGAGCGAGGCTTAAAAACCTGGATCATCGTCTTTAACGCATTTTTGAAATACGGGATCAAATATATAGTCCGCTTTGCATTTTTTGACAGCAGCGTTAGCCTCACTAAACGGTATGCTGGCAAATGAAAGACCAATTAACATCGAAAACGCGATGGCGCATATGGATTTATGAATTGTCATCTTATTCTCCTTCTTCATTTATAGAAGAGTCTCAAACTAATAATTCACTTACAAATGACGATTATTTAATCTGGGTGTGTTCGACGTTACGCTTGAATTGGTCATAATAAAACCCGCACTAAACATCTCCACTAAGCAGGGTGTGTACCCTTAATTGGTAGCGAGAAGGCTTTGTGCGGGTTTATGTCTAGAGTCTAGATCCTAGTAAGAAGGATGATCATAAATGCATTTTTTAAACACCACATCATAGACAAATTCTGGTGGGCATTCTTTGCTATCAGCGGAATGCGCATAATCCAGTGGTATGGACACAAGCGAAATGCCAATAAGCATAGAAAATGCAATCGCAGAGAACATTTTTTGAATAGACATTTGATTCTCCTCTTTCAGTTTCGATAGTAGGAGAATTCTGGAAAACTTAGTCACATGCAAATAACATTGAATTAATGACCGTGTGATTAGCGCACGACCATCAAAGACCAATATTGGGAAAATTCGTTTTGTTTAAGAATAGAGCCTAGAACGGAATTTCATCATCAATACCACCGCCAGATGGTGCTCCACCACCAAAGCCGCCGCCCTGGTTTCCGCCGCCGCTA
>CAZXZQ010000389.1:0-2408 GCA_964645215.1 uncultured Rhizobiaceae bacterium
ATAAAGATGTTTCATCAGATTTGGTGTTACGATTACTTCTATAAGTCTCATTTTGCTACAGAATTTGGATTTTTTGCCATGTTTTCTTATCGGCTTTTACGGAAAAACCGCCATTTCTTGTATTTTTTTACAATTTAACATAAATTTGAGACGTTTAAGGGTGTCGAATGATTTGATGCCCAATTTTTAATCTTAAGGGGTATATTATGATTAATAAACTATCTGCTGAGGCTTTCGGCACTTATTGGCTTGTATTGGGTGGTTGCGGAAGCGCCGTTCTTGCAGCCGGATTTCCGGAAGTTGGCATTGGCTTAGTTGGTGTTTCCATTGCTTTCGGTTTAACCGTTCTTACCATGGCATATGCAGTTGGCGGAATCTCTGGCGGACATTTCAATCCGGCCGTTTCGCTTGGCCTCGCCGTAGCAGGCAAATTTGAATGGAAGAATTTTATTCCATACATTATTGCGCAGGTGATTGGCGGTGCACTTGGTGCCTTCACGCTTTACTTGATTGTTTCAGGCAAAGGTGATTTTTCCGGTGTTGGCGGTTTTGCTTCGAACGGATTTGGGGAATTGTCTCCAGGTGGGTTTAACATGATTTCTGTTTTGATTGCAGAAGTTGTAATGACAGCATTCTTCTTGATCATTATTTTAGGCTCAACAAGTAAGATGGTTCCTGCAGGTTTTGCGCCAATCTCAATTGGCCTAGGTCTGACGCTAATTCACCTTATTTCAATTCCGGTAAGTAATACATCTGTTAATCCTGCACGCTCATTGGCTGTCGCATTATTTGCGGAAACACCAGCGCTATCACAAGTATGGTTGTTCTGGTTAGCGCCGCTTGCTGGCGCTGCACTTGGTGCTGTTTTATGGAAGGCTCTGCTTGCCCCTGCAGAGTAATCTTTCATAATAAGAGATTTGTAAAAGCCCCGCTGCGAAAATCAGTGGGGCTTTTTTGTTAAACCGTACTTTTAGGCAGTCGGTTGCGCACAAGGTCGGTCCAGAGTTTTGCGCCGATTGGCAAAAGTTGATCGTTGAAATCATAATCATTGGAATGAAGTGGTTGACCGTGGGGGCCTGTTTCCCCATTACCCAGAAGTAGGAAGCAACCTGGCACTGCTGCGCAAAAATGCGCGAAATCTTCGGAAAAGCTCATAGGTTCTCGGTCTGGTATTGTTGCAAGACTGGAATTTTGAGCAGTCTCGATGACGGCTTTGGTCGGTTCTGCCGCATTAATCGTTTCAATGAATTCGGTCTTAAATTCCACATCCACTGAAACGCCGTGGGTAGTTGCTGCCCCTTGTGCAATCTGCCGCATGAAGGTTTCGATTTGTACTCTATCATTAGGACTTCTGGCTCTGGCATCGCCCTTCAAAACGGCTTTGCCGGGCAGAACATTGCGTTGACCATCGGTTATGAATTCTGTCACGGAAACAACGGCGCCCGAGCCCGGGGCAAGTTTGCGCGAAATAATGGTTTGTAAGGTTTGTACTATTTCCGCGCCAATGGTGATCGCGTCCCGTCCCACTTGTGGCATGGAGGCATGACCGCCTTGGCCGTTGATGGTGATTTCAAAGAGGCTTTCTGAAGAGCAGATGAGATCGGGCCGAGTAGAAACCTCGCCTACCGGAGCGCCTGGAAGATTGTGTATCGCATAAACCTCTTCAATCGGAAATTGCTCCAACATACCCTCATTGATCATCGCCTGCGCGCCAAGGCCAAGCTCTTCATTGGGCTGAAAGATAAACACCACAGTGCCATCGAAATTAGGGTGACGTGCCAAGGCTTCTGCCGCGCCAAGCAACATGCTCATATGGCCATCATGACCGCACGCGTGCATGACACCGGATGTTTGTGAAACATGGTCATGCGTACTTACTTCTGTGATGGGAAGGGCATCCATATCAGCCCGCAAGCCGATCGCCCGATTGCCTTTTCCCGCGCGTAAAATACCGATAACACCCACACCTTCATGCACTTCCAAGCCGATGTTTTTTAGATAATCTGCTATCTTGGTTTTTGTGCGGTTTTCCTGAAATCCAAGCTCGGGGTTTCGGTGAAAATCGTGTCGCAATTCCGTAATGCTGGCAACGTCAATGTCCATTGGTGTCTCCTCAATAGAATTCTGTCATACAGAATTATTGGTGACGTGCCAATTACCCTAAATATTCTTGCAGAGACTTCACACTCATTTCGCTGGTTGCTTTCATGGAATGCAACATGATGGTAATGAAACTTTAAATCACCTAATCCAAAAGGATGAAGAATTGTGCCAATTAGAATTGCTACTTCAGTTGACATTCAAGCCTTGAGCGCGTTGATGATTGAATCAATCCGTGAGACAAATTTTAACGACTACTCGCCGGAGGATTTAGAACTCACATATCAAAATTTTACCCCTGCAAAAGT
>CAZXZQ010000390.1:0-2392 GCA_964645215.1 uncultured Rhizobiaceae bacterium
TATGCTGTGGCACCAAAGCGTCTTGCTTATTGCCGCTATCATTGAGAGGTGTCGACATATGCTATGTTAGACCTGCATTATTTCTGTTTCTTTGGCAGCAAGAATTTTGTCTACCTCTGCAATCATATCATCGGTTGATTTTTGAACCTGATCAGAAAGCGACCGCGCTTCATCTTGGCCCATGTCACCGTCTTTTTCTGCCTTTTTAAGCGCTTCCATACCATCACGACGAACGTGACGAATTGAAACTTTGCTTTGCTCTGCGTACTGACCAGCAACTTTAGCAATTTCTTTGCGACGTTCTTCATTAAGTTCTGGCAATGGAATGCGCAAGTTTTGACCGTCAGTCACAGGGTTAAGACCCAAATCAGATTCGCGGATAGCCTTCTCAACTGCCGCAACCATGGATTTATCCCAAATCTGAACCGCAATCATACGGGGCTCCGGCACAGATACTGTACCAACCTGGTTCATTGGCATTTGTTGGCCGTACGCATCCACCATGATTGGGTCAAGAATACTTGCTGAAGCTCTACCTGTGCGCAACCCTGCAAGGTCGCTTTTTAGTGAGCTAATAGCGCCTTCCATACGGCGGTTCAGGTCTGCAACATCTATATCGGACATATTTTTTCTCTCTTACACGTGTGTGGTTTAACTGCCGGATACCGTAGTGGAACGGCCCTCGCCTTTCAATATTTTTGCAAAGCCGCCAGGCTCTGACAATGAAAATACAACGACTGGAATATTAGCGTCTTTGGTAAGGCTTACTGCCGCCGCATCCATAACCTCTAAGCCTTTTGATAACACTTCTGCATGGGTGATTGTTTCAAAACGCTCTGCGCTCGGGTCTTTTTGTGGATCAGCAGAATAAATGCCGTCTACCTGTGTTGCCTTCATAAGTGCATCACATTGCATTTCGCAGGCACGCAGAGCCGCTGCTGTATCTGTTGTAAAATACGGATTTCCTGTGCCACCTGCAAAGATCACAACTTTGCCTTCCGCTGAATATTTTTCGGCAGCGCGTTGCGTAAAGGGTTCGCATACCTCTGCCATATCAATTGCTGAAAGAACGACGGCATCAACGTCCATATCCACAAGCGCCATGCGTAGCGCAATCGCGTTCATCACCGTTGCCAGCATGCCCATATGGTCGCCAGAGACACGGTCAGCGCCTTTAGCCGCAAGTGCAACACCACGGAAAATATTACCGCCGCCAACAACTAGGCCAACACGTGCGCCCAGATCAATGCCTTCTTTGATATCAGAGCAAATGCGCTTTACAGTTTCAGGATCAATCCCGAAGCCTGTATCACCCATCAAAGCTTCACCAGAAACTTTCAGCAAAACATTCTTGTATTTCAATTGATCACCCATGAATCACCCTAGCAATTTCTTGATATTGGATACACGAAGAGCGCCCCGTTGTCACGGAACGCTCTAACAAGAATTTTAGCAAACTTATTGCAGGAAGCGATTAGCCACCTTTCATGGTAGCTGCAACTTCTGCTGCAAAGTCTTCTTCTTCTTTTTCAACACCCTCACCAAGTGCAAGGCGAACAAAGCCCTTCATGGCGATTGGTGAACCAACTGAGCCTTCAGCTTCTTTAATCGCTTGCTCAACAGTAATGTCTGGATTGATAACAAAAGCTTGAGAAAGCAGAACGCTCTCTTTGAAGAATTTCTTCATTTTACCGACAACCATTTTTTCTGCAATTTCTTGCGGCTTGCCGGATTCTTTTGCTTCTTCAAGGTAAACCTGACGTTCACGCTCTGCCACATCTGCAGGCACTTCGTCTTCGCTCATAGCAAGCGGGTTTGTTGCGGCAACATGCATTGCGACCTGTTTGCCAATTGCTGCAAGTGCATCTGCGTCACCTTCTGATTCAAGCGCCACAAGAACACCAATTTTGCCAATGCCATCGCCCGCAGCATTGTGCATGTAGCTTGCAACTGCACCTGAACCAACTTCAAGCTTTGCTGAACGACGAAGATTCATGTTTTCGCCGATTGTACCAACCGCTTCAGTGATTGTGTCTGTAACTGATTTCTCACCGCCAGAGATTGTTGAACCACCAACAGCTTCAACAGAACCGTCTGTGCCAAGTGCTGTTGTTGCAACATTGCGAACGAGATCTTGGAAACCGTCATTGCGTGCTACGAAGTCTGTTTCTGAGTTCACTTCAACCACTGCAGCAGCCGTGCCTGAACCAGCAATGCCGATCAAGCCTTCAGCCGCAACACGGCCAGATTTTTTCTCAGCCTTGGCGATACCTTTTGAACGTAGCCAATCCATTGCAGCTTCAACATCACCACCGGTTTCGTTGAGCGCATTTTTACAATCCATCATGCCTGCGCCAGATTTCTCGCGCAGTTCTTTAACAAGAGCAGCTGT
>CAZXZQ010000391.1:0-2389 GCA_964645215.1 uncultured Rhizobiaceae bacterium
CTTGCTGCTGCAGCAGCCGTAGCGGCGGCAGCACCTGCGCCAGCGGCAACTCCTCCCATTGGAACACCTGAAGCATTTGCTTCACTTTCATGACGATGCCCCCACCATAACGCCAAGATACAAAGTAAAATCGCTAACAATAGCCACCAAAATTCTGCGTAACCTAGACCAGGATAGTAATTTGCGCCGGCAACATCAGCCCAATTTTCAAACGGTGCACCCATAATGATTTCCCCTCAGAAATTTATTGATAATATGAAGGCATTCTAGCGCTGTTTCGATGAAATTACAACTTTGGTCTATGCCAAAAGCAAAAGCCTCATCTGAACTAACAAATGAGGCTTTCAATCGCTATTCGTAAAGTAACGTGGCTTAAAACTTACGATAGGCTTTATTCAGTGCCACCATTGGATGATCTGGAGACATTTGAAATTTGAGAAGCATTTCGCGTGCAACCATATCTCTGTCTTGCTGATTGTCTGGCAAATCCATTTCCTCGGGGATAGCCACCCAACCATTGATGTTGCGGTCAAAAACGGCGGCCTTGCCATCGTCATAACCCATGTGAACATCTTCCAGCCAGTTGAGATCTTCCCACCCCATGAACTCTATATAGCCTTTCAGAAAATCCGTAAGGCGATCATAGTCCGGCAAAAGGTTCACATCATAGCGATACCCAATATGCTGGCCAATGGTTTTTTCACGATCAGACTCAAGTCCATCACCATCAATAAACTGATCGACGTCCTTGATCTCAGAACCTTTATAGCTTGTTCCTGCCATTGTTCGTCTCCTTAAATATGGTGATAGTCAGCAACGCCAACTGTGTGTTCTGTGCCAGCCAATGGAACCTGCGCAATTGCAGAAGCTTCCATGGTCAATGCTGCCAAATCTTCAGGCTCAAGCGAGTGGATGTTCGTTTTACCACAAGCACGCGCCATCATTTGTGCTTCCATTGTTAGCGTGTGCAGGAAGTTGTAAACGCGTTCCGCTGCTTCATCCGGATCAAGGCGCGAACGAAGGATAGGATCCTGTGTTGCAACACCAACCGGACAACGGCCTGTATGACAGTGGTAACATTCACCTGCATGGACACCCATTTCTGATGGGTAGTCTGCTTCAGGAATATCCTTGTTACAGTTTAGCGCCATCATTGCTGAGTGACCGATTGCAATCGCGTCTGCACCAAGTGCAAGTGCTTTTGCAATGTCGCCACCGTTACGAATGCCACCAGCATAAACGAGGGTAATTTCACCACGCTTGCCAATGTCATCAATCGCACGACGCGCCTGACGAATAGCAGCCATGCCTGGCACACCGGTTTCTTCCGTTGCAAGGTGTGGGCCTGCGCCTGTGCCACCTTCCATGCCATCGATATAGATGGAGTCAGGATCACATTTCGCCGCCATACGCACGTCGTCATAAACACGTGCAGCACCAAGCTTAAGCTGAATTGGAATTTGCCAATCCGTTGCTTCACGAATTTCCTGAATTTTGAGCGCCAAGTCATCCGGACCCAGCCAGTCCGGGTGACGGGCAGGAGAGCGCTGATCAATGCCCGCCGGCAATGAACGCATCTCTGCCACTTGATCGGTCACTTTTTGCCCCATAAGGTGTCCCCCCAGACCAACCTTACAACCCTGACCGATAAAGAACTCACAACCATCTGCCAATTGCAGGTGGTGCGGGTTAAAACCATAACGAGACTGAATACACTGGTAGAACCATTTGGATGAATAACGTCTTTCATCCGGGATCATACCACCCTCACCAGAACAGGTTGCAGAACCTGCCATAGTGGCGCCACGTGCAAGTGCAGTCTTCGCCTCAAAGGACAAAGCACCAAAGCTCATGCCCGTAATGTAAACTGGAATGTCCAGTTCAATTGGTTTTTTGGCACGAGGGCCAATCACTGTTTTTGTCAGACATTTTTCGCGGTAACCCTCAATCACGAAGCGTGTGAGTGTACCCGGCATAAATGTAAGATCATCCCAATGTGGAATTTTCTTGAACATTGAGAAGCCACGCATACGGTAGCGGCCAAGTTCTGATTTAATGTGAATATCATTCACAACTTCCGGTGTGAAAATCTGGCTCTTGCCGAGGCTGTATTTCTTTTCCACCTCAAGCTTGGAAATGCCAGTGTCATCTTTTTGCGGTTTTTCCAACATTTTGTTTAACCTTTCATCAGGCGATAAGCCCGAAAATAAATTTCCTTACAGAACCAGTTTCTTTTCAGAAGGCTCAAGGTTGTCGTAGCTCCATAGCTGCTTACCAGCGACGATTTTGGTAAAGTGATCTACACCCTTTTCCGGCATCATCTCATATTGAGTGAGCTTGCGGGTAAGCCATGCTTTATCAAGGTCGGTTAGTTCACCTGGAACGGCAT
>CAZXZQ010000392.1:0-2382 GCA_964645215.1 uncultured Rhizobiaceae bacterium
ATTTGAACAACACGCTTAGGGTCAAGCAAGCCCTCTTCAATTGCGCGGCGGAATGGCGTTCCATGCGTATACATAGTGCCGCCAAAATAACCTTCGAATAAGTCTGTATGCGCATCAAAATGAATCATGGACAACGCACGCCCACCTGATAGTCCGCGCAAGACTGGCAAGCTCGTTAGGTGGTCCCCGCCAACAGACAAAGGCGTGATGCCATCTTCTCTGATTTGCGTATAAAAATTTGTTACGCGTTCAAGCGTATCTTCAAGGCCTGCAGGGTTTGGTGAAACATCGCCAAGGTCAGCACAATTACAAGCTTCAAATGGTTTGAATTTAGTGGCCGGATGCATGGCGCGGATCATGGTAGAGAGATCACGCATCTGGCGTGGCCCATGCCTTGCTCCTGGACGATTGGTCGTACCGCCATCCCATGGAATGCCGATCAGGCCTATCTCAGTATCTTTATAGATCTCGTCACCGCGTTCACCCACTGGCAAACGCATAAAGGTTGGTACGCCCGCAAAGCGGGGTAAATCAAAACCTGACACAGGTTGAAACCGTTTATCTACCATTCATACTCCCGATAGCTCTCCTACTATCTATATTGTTTACGCTAATATCGAATTGCTCTTTACAATAGAACCAAAAAGACATGTATATGGTGCCAAAGCAAAACTAAAAAGCAAAAAATTTTTACGGCATGTTTGAATGAAAGAAATATTATTCCAATTAGATTCATCGCTACCAGCTAGCCTTCAAGCTCAGCTGAGAGAGAAGATTGTGAATGCTATTCTTTCACGCGCCCTTCAACCTGGTGAGCGCCTACCATCATCAAGAAGTCTTTCTAAGCACCTTAACATTGCTCGCAATACAGTGACCCTCGCATATCAAGCCTTGGCAGACGATGGATATTTAGATGCGAAAGCAAGATCAGGCTATGTGGTAAATGAAGACGCACCGGTTAATCCGCTTGGTTTTGTTGATAGTAAAAAACAGCTTACTGAAAAAATAGATTGGAGCCATCGCATCCATCCACTTGCGGCAGATGCACGTTTTGCTCGCAAGCCTTTCAACTGGCGAGAATATGAATATCCATTTGTATATGGGCAGGCAGACTTTAACCTTTTCAGCCATTCAGAATGGCGGGACTGTGCTAGACAAGCACTTGGCGCAAGAGACTTCGGCGCACTTGCCGGTGACTTTGGATTTAATGACGACCCAATGCTTGTCAATTATATCACTAGCCATTCCATGCCCCAGCGCGGCATATATAAGGTTCCAGAACATGTTTTGGTAACGCTTGGCGCTCAAAACGCCCTCTTCCTTGTTGCTGAACTTATGATCGGTCCTAATACCGTTGTTGGCCTAGAAGAACCTAACTATCCGGACATTCGCAATATTGTTAGAAACAAAACTTCCAAAATTGAATATCTGACCGTTGATGAGAACGGATTGGTATTGGATGAAGAAAAGCTCGCACGCTGTGACGTCATTTTTATTACGCCAAGCCACCAATGCCCAACAACTGTTACAATGCCCATTGCACGACGCAAGCGGTTGATGGAACTGGCCGATAAGCATGATTTTGTGATTGTCGAGGATGATTATGAGTTTGAGATGAACTTTCTTGCAGCCCCCTCGCCTGCATTAAAATCACTCGATGAAAAAGCGCGTGTTGTTTACATTGGTAGTTTCTCAAAATCACTTTTCCCGGGCCTGCGCCTTGGTTATCTGGCTGGTCCTGATGCGCTCATCAATGAAGCGCGGCATCTGCGCCATTTGATGTTTCGCCACCCGCCTGGCCACAGCCAGCGAACAGCAGCTTATTTCATGGCGCTTGGGCATTATGGATCACAAATGCGTAAATTGAAAAAAACCTATGCAGAACGACATGCTGTAATGTCTGCTGCACTGAAAACATATGGGCTTATAAACGCATCTGCAGCAAGTTTTGGCGGCACAAGTTTTTGGATCAAAGGGCCAGAATGGTTGGATACGGACATACTTGCCAATAATCTTCTGGAAGAAAGCGTTATTATTGAAGCAGGCTCTGCATTTTTTGCTAAGATCAACCTAGCAAAGAACTACTTCCGCATTGCCTATTCATCAATTCCCACAAATAAAATCGAACCGGGTATTGAAAAAATTGCCAATGCGATAGAGAAACTTAAATAACGTTAGTGGAGCTAAGTAACATCATATCTGGACCTATTAGTTTGAAGGTCAGATTATAAAAATGAACAAGCGGCAAGCTGATGGTTGCCAAAAGAATTTATCAAGTTTTAGTTTAAGAGGATAACCCGCCATGAAAATGACGACAGAAGAAGCTTTCGTAAAGGTTTTACAAATGCATGGCATTGAGCATGCATTTGGTATTATCGGTTC